>NZ_DBUF01000019.1:5605-6098 GCF_002307755.1 Acinetobacter sp. UBA1297 | reverse complement strand
TCATCTATGCGATGACAAACGCAATGATCAACGAAGGTGGCTTGCCACCAATTTTCTAAATCATCTATGCGATGACAAACTTCCCAAAAGGATCTTCTTTCTGGTCACGTTTTTTCTAAATCATCTAGGCGATGATGAACCTCATAATTCGCTGATCATTGTTATTGGTCTTTTTCTAAATCATCTATGCGATGACAAACTTGACTTCTTATATATGATGAAATATTTCACTTTTCTAAATCATCTATGCGATGACAAACATTTTGTGTGGGAATAAACCTAAATTTATTGTTTTCTAAATCATCTATGCGATGACAAACGTATCAAATTTCCATTTATACCCAGCGCTGATCTTTCTAAATCATCTATGCGATGACAAACGCTTATTCTATAGTTTGCCTAGTGATGTATTATTTCTAAATCATCTATGCGATGACAAACCTGATTCTGGCTCTGATTCAGAAACTGATTCTTTTCTAAATCATCTATGCGA
>NZ_DBUF01000019.1:0-5564 GCF_002307755.1 Acinetobacter sp. UBA1297 | reverse complement strand
ATCTATGCGATGACAAACTTGAGTTCTGAGCAGGACAAGAAACATTACTATTTCTAAATCATCTATGCGATGACAAACTAGAGCCAAGTCAAAGCAGAGCTCTTAAAAACAATAGTATAGACTTTTTAATGAATCTAAACCTTCAAATTAAGAAAATAATATAAGCTATTGAATTAAATTTAATTTTTTAAAAATTCAAAGTTTAACCTAATCATCTTAGGCTAAAACTATTAAGCATATAGTATTTTTAACCTGTTGTCCTTACGACTTAATTTGTCGCAATAATGCCATGCATCACTTTCATTTTTAAAAAAATCTGTTAAAAATTGTTTAAATAATAAAAATGGAGAAAATAATGCCTGAACCACAAACTGATATTTTTATAAACGCTTTAGAAGAATCAGTGCACTTTAGTTTAAAAACGATTAACTCCAATATTGAAAAAGGCGGGATTCGTTTAAGTAATCAACAAGCACTTGATTTACCCTATCTCAGTGCTCGAACTTTATTAAATGAAGACTTCCTGATTCCCACTGATTATCAGGCAAATGCAGGTAAAACGGCTTCTATTTTTAAAGTCGTAAAAGCAGCCATGATTAATAATGACATCCATTCAGAAGAAGCTGAGTTTCAACAACAAGTGGAACAGCTCAAGCCATCCATTTCATCTATTTTTAATGAGCCGTATCAAGCCGGTACAGAAAACATTGATATACGTATGCGCCAGCTTTTAATTCCTAAAAATGGTGAGTATGTTTCAGTAAGCCCACTTACTGCTGCTGGTGTAAATTATCTTGTGAACCAAGAAGTTGATGCTGTAAATGAATTATGCAAAGAAAAAGACAGTGAGTTTAACCGCATTCAAACTGCTATTTTTGGCATAGGTGGAGCCAATCCACAAAATGTGGGAAGCCTAGTGCGTTCAATGCAACGCCCTATTACAGTTGATGCTCCTCAAGCAAGTGAAAAAGTACGTCAAGCCTTAGCGATTTTCTATAACGGATTTACGATACGACTATCCCGTAAAATAAAACTGCTTAATGGGACTAAACGAGCAAAAGAAGCAATTAAAGAGTGGTCAGAAATTTTAAATCGCCAACTTATTATCACCGCGACGAATACCATTCAAAATTGGCATGACCTCGAGATTTTCGCTCCTTCGACCAATCGGGATGTTCGAGATCAGGAAGTTATTTTCCTGAACATCCTTGCTAAAGATGTCTTAAGACAGGCGACTTTTCAAAAAAATATTTTAGAAGAAGCTGAATCAATTTTACCAAGTATGGAAGAAATTGAGCGTCCTTCATTCTGGGTTCATCCGAGCCTTCCATTTGTTTTGCAAGGTTTGATTGACCCAGAGCTAAGAGATGATCACTGGAGAATTAAATTCTCCGATTATCTTGCTAGAAAAATCACCAATGAAACCTTTGATATAGAAATAAATAATGAAACTGTATCAATTAGCCTAGATAGCAATTCAGAAGGTTATATCGCCCGCCGCTTACGGGAGATTGTTCGATGAGTCGTTATGTCGTGATTCCTCGTATGCGAGTACAAAATGCAAATATACAAACCAATGGCCTGTTATTAGGTGGTGTGCCTTTGTTTGCAGCCAATATGTTTGCACATCATTTAGCAAGACAATTAGGCACTCAAGAACAAGGCATTATTTATATTCATCATGACCAACAGCGTTTAGGCGGACAAGCTTATGGGCGCTTTACGCCTGCTCAACGCAGAGCTGCAACATATATAAATATGCAAGATTATATTGGTAAAAAATCAGCCAAACGTCCAATATTGTCTTTACAGCCAACAGCATCTTGTCATTTAGAGTTTAGCCTTGTGATTAAATTTAGTAGCTCTCGGATTAGTCCAGAAAAACTAACAAACATACTTAAACATAGCCGTTTTGCTGGCGGACAAATTATCGAGTTTTTAGATATTACCAACCATGCTGAAAATGAATTAGAAGCAGCCCTAAAGAAAATCAAAACAGGATTTGCCATTTTAGACCGACAAGATTTGCTTATTGAATATCAGCAACGTAAACAAATTAATCGAGTTCAGGCATTTACCCAACTGTTGGCATTAAAAGCAGATGCGCTTAGAACGTTCTTTAATGACCCAAATTTAAGTTGGATATCGGCAACTAATTTAGGTTACGCCCTACTTGAGCCACTCACAGACCAACGAGCTGGTATTCGCCAAGCACAAGATCAGGAAACGACAGCACATGCCTATGCAGAACCGCTTACTGGCATTGTTCAGTATTTTTCTTTAGGCGAGATCCTAAGGAAAAATACTGAGGCTGAGGATGACGCTTGGCATAACTTGCAAAAACTATTGTGGACCTACCACTGGCCGCAAGACGACATTTTTCTTTTAAAACAAAATTGCATTAATGCATAAATCATTTTTGAACATAAGGAATTTTTTACATGACAATTTTTAAGAAATTACCAGGTAGCCTTTCTTTACAACGCGGCACGGTGGTGAGTGATGGGGCTTTTTTTAATTTATTTGAAGATGGCAAACAAGAACCTTTACACGTGATGTATCACGGTATTCGAGGGACTCAAAACGTAGCAGGTAACAAAGAAAAAGGTGCTGCAACAGGTAATTCTCTGGCTCGCGAAGTCACCAATATTCAGTTAACCGAATCTGCAAAATTACAACCTAAAGCCAAACTTTTGGTGAAATGGGATTTCCGTTTTATTGATTTGAGCTATGTACTGTTTGCAAGTGCGTCTAAAGCTGGTGCTGACAAAAGCGAAGAATATAATTTCCGCCAAGCTTTCTTAAGTTTTGTAAATCGCTCCAAAGAAAGCGATGGACTTAAAGAAGTTGTGCGTCGTTATGTACGTAATATCGTGAATGGCCGCTGGTTATGGCGTAATCGTATTGTCGCTGAAAGCATTACCATTCAAGTGATTGCTCAGGAACACCCTGAAACATTGAGTTTTGATGCCCTTTCCTACAACCTCAAGAGTTTTGATCAACCGTCTGAACAAGAACAAAAACTAGCAGATATTTTGTTAAAAGGAATTACAGGTGAATCAACAAGTGCTGCCTTGCATATTGAAGCGATTGTTGACTTCGGAATGGGCGGTGTAGAAGTTTTCCCTTCTCAAAATTACCTAGAAGAGAAACCAAAAGGTTTCTCCCGATCTTTATATCAATTAACACCGAAAAAACCAGACCACAAAGCCAATGACAACCAATATCTTGGTCAAGCTGCATTACGTGACCAAAAAATCGGAAATGCGCTAAGAACAATTGATACCTGGTATCCACAGTTTAAAGAAAACGATGAAAAGCCAATTGCAGTAGAACCTAACGGTGCAAACTTAGAAGGACAGATTTTCTATCGTGTGGGTAAAGACAAAGTTTCTGCATTCGATATTTTAAAAGAAGTTGATGAGCTTGATCCAAACAGCGAAAAAGGCATGTTCCTGATTGCATGTTTAATTCGTGGTGGCGTGTACTCTGAGGGTGAATGATCATGGATGCCAATTACTATCTGGATATCCGTGTTCTTGAATCATCAGATGATACGGATTTAAAACTTGGCCATATTCGTAATCAAATTTATACCGTGATTCATGGTGCATTTCGGAAACTACCTGCGCATTATGCGCTTGCGTTGGAGATATCCGATAAATTGAAAGCGAAGCAGGAACAGTTTGAAAAAAAACATGGTCGCTCAGCTAAACCTAACTTTGATATTTTGCGAATTTTTTCAGAAAAACAGGAGGAGTTAGATGGGTTAATCGAGGCAATTAAAGGACACTGGAAAATTCGCGACTATACCGTTTTAGGTGCCGCAATTCCTGTTCCTGCTGCCAAAATTTCTGGTTGGAAAAGCTATCGAAAGTTTCGTATTCCAACTCAGAAAACTGAACGTACAAAGCTTTCTCATCAAAATGAACCTTTAAGAGATAGACGCTTAAAAACTGCCAAAGGAATGCCCTTCTTTCAGGTGGTCAGCAGTACAGGTCATGGTTTTACAGTGTTTATTGATGTGCAGGACAGCGAAAATGCAGGGTACGGACTACCAGATAGCTATGGGCTTGCCCGTAAGGAAAGTCCTTTTGCCCTACCCGTCTTTTAAGGAAATATAATATGAGTCAACTCCGTCAGGAACGCAGCCGCCCACTTATGCTTTCAAAGCGTGCCTGCGTATTTTATTTAGAGAGAGTTCGTGTCGTTTTAAAAGATGATCGAATTGTTTACTTGACGGAGAACTCACAGCCTGTGGAATATTTTTATAATATTCCAGAGAAAAACACAGCCTTTTTGCTACTTGGTAAAGGTAGTTCATTAACAGATGCGGCTGCCAGACGTTTAGCAGAATCTAATGTCATGGTTGGATTTTGTGGTTCTGGTGGTTCCCCTTTATTTTCATCATTAGACTTAACATTTTTAGCACCCCAAAGTGAATATCGACCCACTGAATATATGCAAATTTGGATGAGAGCATGGTTAGATGATGATGCACGCTTACTTATGGCAAAGATTTTATTACTTGAACGTATCGCCCTCGTATCAGAATCATGGAAAAAGAATTTTGATTTAATCCAGTATGGCATTCACATTGATGAAAACGCGTTAAATACATTTAAACAAGATATTGATCGTTCCGAAAATCAACAAGAATTACTTGCAGCCGAAGGACGTTGGGCCAAAACTTTATACAAGCAACTTGCTAAAGGCTTTGGTGTTGAGTTCATTCGCGATGAAGGAAAAAATTCTCATGATACTATTGCTGATATAGCCAACAGCTACCTCGATCATGGAAACTATATTGCCTACGGCTATGCGGCAGTTGCTTTAAATGGAATGGGAATTAGCTTTGCTCTCCCTATTTTGCACGGTAAAACACGTCGTGGGGGTCTAGTCTTTGATCTAGCTGATCTAGTGAAAGATGCTTTTGTGATGCCAATCGCTTTTACATGTGCAGCAAAAGGATTAAATCAAAAAGAATTCCGAATGCAGCTTATTGAAACATGCCAAGACAAAGATATTTTAGATTACATGTTTGGCTTCATTACTGACATATGTAGTAAAATTAAATAAAATCATATAATTAAGTTTTATACTTTATAACGAAGTATTTTCACTCATTAAAAACTTATATAATTGATTTCAAGAGTTTTGTTTTAACTTAACTCTAGTTCATCATCGCCTAGATGATTTAGAAAACCAAGGCTTGCAGCTAGTGCCTGATTCATCAGTTCATCATCGCCTAGATGATTTAGAAAATTTGATATGTTACTTGCGCCTAGTGAATATTGTTCATCATCGCCTAGATGATTTAGAAATAGTCCCAATCCCGCACCTAATAATGCAGAACGTTCATCATCGCCTAGATGATTTAGAAACGGGGGGGATTAAAAACCCCCATTAATAAGATGTTCATCATCGCCTAGATGATTTAGAAACTTTGAAGCTGCAAATTTAACAAATATTGCACGTTCATCATCGCCTAGATGATTTAGAAACTGCTGGGTATATGCAACATACTTACCATTTTGTTCATCATCGCCTAGATGATTTAGAAA
>NZ_DBUF01000013.1:139217-170965 GCF_002307755.1 Acinetobacter sp. UBA1297 | reverse complement strand
GGCGGAGGCGGAGGCGGTCATGAAGCGCCTGATCAGATTAGTGTAGATGATTTTGTCCGTGACTTTCAGCTGAACGTATTCGCCGCCTGGCGTCTCTGTCAACTTGTGGTTCCGCATATGAATATAGCAGGCTACGGTTCAATAGTTAATATTACTTCTATGAGTTCTGTTAATAAGAGTCCTGCTATGAGCGGCTATGCTGCTTCTAAGGCTGCGTTAAATCATATGGGTGCTAATTTAGCACATGACTTTGGGCCTATAGTACGCATTAATGCTGTAGGACCAGGGGCTATTCGTACAGCTGCACTGGCAAAAGTTCTCACTCCTGAAATTGAAAAACGCATGCTGGCTCATACCCCATTGCAGCGTTTAGGTGAACCGGAAGATATTGCTAAAGCAGTCTTATTCTTTGCTGCTCCTATCTCTTCATGGATCAGTGGTCAAACCTTATTTGTAAATGGCGGCGGAGTACAAACCCTTGATTAAATTATCTCATCCTTTAAAATTTCTAATCGCAGCCCTTACCTTTAGCTGTACAACTTTAGCTGTTAGCCAAACTAACACTACTGTAGCTTCTAAAAATTATCATATTTCCAGTACTAAACCTGGCACAATTTTATCCGCTCAGGCACAGCAGCCGGGAGTGGGCTATGCACATGCAGGACAACGGTTTCTGATTAATTATCGTAGTCGGGGAGTATATGGGGAGCCCATTGTTGCCTCAGGCTTTATTATTCTCCCTAAAGGCAAAGCACCAAGACAGGGCTGGCCAGTACTTGCCTGGGCACATGGTACTACAGGGGTTGCAGACACATGTGCACCTTCAGAGGATTATGCAGGCGGGCCAGTCCATAGTTATCAACAAGTCGCTGATGCTGCCTTAGATACTTGGTTAGCACGCGGTTATGCGATAGTTGCACCTGATTATCAAGGTTTAGGCACTCCAGGCGGGCATCCTTATATGAATGCTACTAGCCAATTACATACAGTAGTTGATGCAGTGCGTGCACTACATGTTTTAATGCCAGGCCAGATTAACAAGCAATGGTTAGTAATGGGTCATAGTCAGGGAGGAGCAGCTGCATTAGCGGTAGCTGCATATGGACAAAAAGATGCGCCTGAGCTTAATCTGAAGGCGGCACTGGCTCTTGCACCAGGCGGATATCAGTATGAGGGTATTGCTGAGTATGCCCAAACTCATCCTAAACCTGACACCAACGTTGCTGCTTTTTTTCCAATAGTTCTACTCGGCGCTCAAGCTGCTGACCCTGCTATAAATCCTGATAATCTGGTAAGTCCAGAAATGCAGCTTTTACTTGATCAAGGACGTAAACGCTGTCTGAGTGAAATGCAAACAGAGCTAAAGCAGTCGCCAGATCGTATATTTAAGCCAGAAGCCAATTTAAAACCATTGCTTGATTACCTTAAATTGCAGTCTATTGAGCGTATGACTCCTACTGTACCTCTCATGCTTGTACAAGGCACGAATGATCAGCTGGTAGATCCACGCGGAACCTATGCTTATTATCAGCAAGTTTGTAAAGCTCATAAACCAGTTGTATACCATTCTATTAATGGAGGTGACCACCGAGATGCAGTACGTCAAAGTCCAAATTTTTCAGCAGAGTTTTTAAAGACTCTCAATAATGGAAAAATACCAACTTCTTGTTCGACAAAATAATAGTTAACTTAATAAAAAATTATTTCGAGAGAGATAGTTTGAACTAGTATAATTGTATTAATGATGAGACACTGAAATTAAGTTTATTTCAGTGTCTTTATAATAATTGGGAATTAAAAATATATTCTAATAGAATATTTTATTAAATTAAGAGGATTCAAATTCCCGAGTTTGAGTATGGAATCTCTAACCTATAAAAATAATTTTAAGTAATTTATGTAAATAAAAGAATTTATAGATGCAATAAATATAATGAATATAAGGCCTTATTTTTAAGGAATATAATTTCAAATTACATTTATATTATTTGATACACTCTTGAAATATATATTTAAAAGAAAGGTGTATGTTAATAGAACTAGATAGAAATCTAGCCACTCTATTAAGATTATGAGGAATTTTAAAATGTCAAATCAACAAAATCAGCAAAATGATCAACAACATCAACAAGGCCAACAGAATCAGCAAAGTGGTCAACAAGGTCAGCAGAGCAGTCAACAAGGCCAGCAGAATCAGCAAAATGATCAACAACGCCAGCAGGGTCAGCAGAGCAATCAGAATGACCAGCAGAATCAGCAAAATGATCAGCAGCGTCAACAGAATGATCAAAATCAGAATGATCAGCATATGTAATAGTAAATATTAGCAAGCTGAACCTTAGCCTGTTAAAAAAGCCCTCTCTTAAAGTCTGGGCTTTTTTATTTTAATATAAAAAATTATTTAATTATAATTACGAAAACAATCTTAACTTAAACTTCTTAATGTTTTAGCTTGAAATAATTAAAACTTTAGTTTTATAAAAACAAATATATTAACTAATGTTACGTTTTTACATCTTTTTTAAAAATACTAGGATTTAAGATAATTAAAAATTTTTATTGAAAAGATGATTATAATGAAAAAGAAGTTAATAGAGAGTAGCAGGAAATCTTATAAATTATGGTTTAACTCTATGTCTGATGAGGAAAGAGAAGAATTAAGTGCAATAGGTATACAGTGCAGAGCCGATGCTCAGTTTTTTAAACAGGAAATTTTAGATATTCATAGCCACTTAAATAATCTCAAGTTAAAAGAGAATAGACTATTATTTAATAAATTTATTAATAGATTTCTTGCACTTATTCCAAAAAATATCCATTCTTATATTGATAGGGAATCTTTAGAAGCAGACTCTGATTATCGGGCTTGGCTAATTAGTCGTCAAATGTTTGTATTTAACTATCTTATTGCAAAAAGTAATTTCGATTTAAGTAAAGGTGAGAACTATAGTCATATTTTATGGTCTCCTGTGATTGATAGTACTACTCCTCAACAATGTTATGACTTCAATAATAAAATTTTTAAAATTACTGATATAGAGTTTCAAAGATCAGCTACAGAACACTGGAGTAAACCACAAAAAGGCTGTAAATGTAGTTTGATATCTATAAATAATCGTCAAGCTGAAAAATATATAAGTTTATAGATTACAAGATAGGCTAATAAAATTTGCAGATGGTCCTGATATATTTTATAGACTCTAACTAAAAGTATATTATTATTTAGTTCTCGTAAAATATAAAAATAGAGTAAGAATAAAATAATTATCTTTACTTAGGTATTGCATTATCCATATGGAGCACCTCATATCTCTAAACTCTCAACATTAGCAAGTAACTTTAAGTACTTCTGTACCAGAGGCATTCGAAGAAATGATTTCGTTATTATTTTAGTAAAATACCAGATTAGATATATAAATTTTAAGTCATCTTCTTAGTCTGTTTCAGAAAACGCGGTAATTCAAATAGAGGGTGTTTTTAATTAAGCCTGTTAAGGCTTATATAAGAAAATTTTATATGGGACTTCGAATATCTTTAGAAGAAATAGTTCATTAAAACCATAAAGTCTTTAGCGAATCAAAGATAAAAAGCGACTCAATTACTCAATATTTGTTCATACATAGTAGCAAATATTTCTTATGATACATTTTTTAGATTATCATCAGGCTTCATTAAAAAGGTTAACTGTTGAAAGTAAAAATAGTTTTTTGTTAATTTGGTTCTATAGTTCTTCAAATAGTATGCAATGACATTGCTGTTGTAGAGAGTCAATGAGTATTATTCTTTACGGTTTAACTTTGCATAAAGCTTGCAAGATCCTTAGCGTATTGATTCATATTACGACTTTCCCAAAGTCGGGAAGAATGATCATGACAGTCATAGCTAAGTGTAAAAAAACTATGGGTTGCCGGATAAGCCGTTCCGCTTTTAAATGCATCATGAAAAAATGACCAACGATATAACAGGCCAATAGGTATGTCTTCATCTTAATCTTCATAAGAAAGATAAGTAGCATCACTGATGTTAATAGAGTTGTGGTTCATCATTTGTTCATACAGGAAAAAGATAATTTATATAAGGTCGGTTTTTAAAGTTTTTTATGTGGGTTTTTATATGTCTGGTTTGGAGGTGAACGTGAGTGATGTAAGATTGTTGTATGTAAGCAAGTTAAAAGACTGTGCTAATCCTATGAATGAATTATTCAACATTCTTACAGAAGCATTAGATTTTAATAATCCTAATCAAATTTATGGAGCCCTTTACTACGGTAATAATTATTTTGTTCAGTGTCTTGAAGGAGACAAAGAAAAAGTAGAACATTTATTTTATAATAAAATTTTAAGAGACATACGTCATGAACAATGTGAAATTATGTCTTTTGAGAATATAAACGAACGTTTATTTTCAAATTGGCATATGAAATATGCAATTTTCCATAAGGATATATTAAGCTTTTTTTGTGAACATCACCTTGATGAGTTTAATCCGTATTTACTTAATACTGGAATTATACCTAATTTTATAGATCTTCTAGCTAAACAGCCAGATAGCTACTATAGCCTAAAGCAAAACTGCTAGCAGCAAATAGACTATATAGCTTTAGAAGTTATATAGTCTAATAACTCGTATTAAAAAATAAGCTATAAAATATTTATAATTAGAAGATTATATTAAATATATTTATGTCGATAAAAATAATATTAAAACTTACAATATGCTTACCAGATTTTGAATAAGATAATGTTATAAATAAATTCTTCTAATGATATAAGGTTCTAAAGTTTTTGATAAAGCATCAAGAAAATTTCTGTCCAGATTTATATGATTACCTTTATAGTCAGACTTTAAAGGCGTACAAACCTGTAAAGTCGAAAGAACGAAATAAGATTTTATTCTTAGCTAAAGTCATAGAAGTTTTTTCAAACCTAGAAGCGATAGAATATGATTTAGAAATTGGAGCTATTAGTATAACATTAGAAATTAATCTTAAGTTCTATACCTTTTGGAGTGTAGAGATGCCGAGGATTGAAAATAAAACACAATTTGTAAAATACCTTAGCTCTCAACTGGAAAATATTTTTTTAAAAACTTAAATAATGAGTTTTTATATTTAATTATATAGCATCACTATTCCCTGTTAAATTAACAAACATTAACATAAAAATTTATTTTAGATCAACTGATTATTAAACTAAATGAATTTATAAAAATTAATTTTTTGAGGTTACTATTTTAACCTTAGAGTACTAATACCGTCTTTTTGTTTAGCCAGTAAATTAATAAAAGGAGAGATAGTATGGTTCGTTAATAAATAAGGATTAAAAGCTTCTAGATGGTGATCTTTAAAAAAGTGCATGACTTCCTTGTTAAAAGCTGCATATTTCATATGCCAATTTGCAAATAGGCGACTTTTGATCGGTTCAAGATAAATAACTTCACATTGCTCATGTCGAGGATCTCTAATGATTTTTTTATAAAAAAGATGCTCAAGCTTATCTCTTTCGCCTTCAAGACATTGTACGAAGTATCCATTTCCAAAATATAATGCTCCATAAATCTCATGGGGACTATTATATGTTATAGCTTCTGTAAGAATATCCATTAAATCTTTAACGGCATTTTTATTTTTTTTAAGCTTACTTACGTATAGCAGCCTCACCAGATTCATATATATTTGCTCAAAGTAATGATTTTAGTTCCTTGGTTTATTTTATAGAATTTTTAATAAAAAAATAGTTATTTCAATAAGTTACATAAAATCCAAAAATCGGTTTTTAAAAATTAAATTTATAAAAAACAAAGGTTTAATTTTTAGATTAGGTTTTAAATAACCTGTTTTTTTGTATGAGAAATGTGATAACCCTATGATATTTTTAATTTTATACAATGATTTTTATCTTATAGTTTTAAGAGGGTGGTACAATATATTTAAATAAAAACACAATCTTAGTCTCTTATATTGATATAAGGTCAGCATTTTAATTTAAATATTATATAATTTTATTAAATGAAATAATTAAATACTTATTATACAGATTATTTCTGTCGTTTTATTATAACTAGCTATATTTAATCTGATTACGGCCATTATTCTTTGCATAGTAAAGATTATTATCAGCAATCTTTAAAACTTGTGCAAATTCTTCTGCACTGTCTGGCCAAGATGCGATACCTATAGAAATGGTAATTCTACCTACATTATTAATTTCAAATGCTTCTACAATACGTCGAAATCTCTCTGCACTTTCATAAATTTCCTGCTTATTATTATTTGGAATAACCACAATAAACTCTTCACCTCCGTAACGACAGCACAGATCTTCTTTACGAAAATTTTCCTGTATAAGTTTCGCTAGAATTTTTAATACCTCATCTCCTATATCATGGCCATAAGTATCATTAACGCGTTTGAAACGGTCTATATCTATAAGTAGTATAGAAAAATGTATATCAGAATCTATCATTTCTTTAACAAAAATTTCCATGCCTCTACGGTTAAAGAGTTGAGTAAGGGGGTCAGAATTAATATGAAAGTTCATTTCATCAATTTTACTGCTAAATTTTTCAATACTAGAAAGTAATGAAAATTTGAATTTTTGTACTTCGTAATACCATGGCTTGATTTTCTTAATTTTTGTTTTAGTCTCAGGTTGATTCAAAGCACTTGCCATCTTGGCAAGCTCATGGAGAGGTGAGGCTATAAAAGCAGATGCTCTCCAGACAATATAGAAAATTAATAGATAAAATATAAAGATCACACCACTTAATCTAAAAATAATTGATTTGGTTTCATCAATTAAATCGGCCAATGGTTCTTGTGAAACAACGATCCATCCGGTTGTAGGTATGTAGGCAAAACCAGCTACATATTTTGTTCCTATATCATTGATTAATTCAGTTTTCCCACTTTTTCTATACTCTATAGAGGCCATACTACTATTCTGGGCTACGAGACCCCCGATTTTTTTCCTATTCGGATCAAATACAATTTTTCCATTTCTATCAATGATATAGATATTGTTATTTTTATAGTTATATTCCAGTGGCAGTAATTCATTAATCATGTTAGTTTCTTTTAAATGAATTAAAGTGCCTACATACCCCTTATAGATATGTTTATTATCAAAGATTGGCTGTGAGATAAAGATTACCAAATTATTTCTGACTGAATAATAGGGCGGTGAGATATAAGCATGCTTACTTCGTAAAGATCCCTGAACTCCCAGTGAGGTAGACACTTGTCTTTGATCAAGATTAAGCTGCTTTAATGTGTATTCAGTAACCGATCCTTGGCTATTACCTATAATTAAAGTGTCAAAGTGATGAGAAAGATTTTTAAGTCGCTCAACTTCATGTTCTTTAAATGTACGCTGATCAAAGCCCTGACCTATTATATCTGCGCTGTATTTCAGTTCGTTTAAAGTAACTTGAAGTTTCCTGTCAGTATTCGAAGCAATTTTAGAAGCATATTCATAGTTGAGAAAAAGTGATTTCTTGACTAATTCTTTCTTAAAAAGGATATAACTTGCTACTAAGGAGATAACAAATAAAAATGAGACTGCTAAAGCAGTTAAAATTAGAATTAATTTTCTTAAATTAAGTTTAAAAATTTTTCTTTGGTAAGTATTTGGCATGCCAGAAAGTTAGCCAGCTATTAATTCTATTAAATATACACTACGATATGAGTATCCACGTAGTAATTTGTTTTTGTAAATTCTATCACAAGAGTAAAAAAATTATATAAATAGATAATTAAAATGAATCATTTTTTACTTAAATATATATGTAGTTTATAGGAGAAAAGATAAATTTTATATATTTTCAAAGACAAATTTTTATACGTATTTATAACATTTTTACTATATAAGTAGAAAGAATTAGTAATTTATATCTTCTATAATAACGAACTAGGTAGTAAAAAGTTAGGAAAAATATGAAAAATTTAACTATAACTGGTGTTATTTTAGCTGTAACTCTTAGTCTAACTGCTTGTGCGAACAAGAAAGAAGAAAGTGATAAAAACCAACCTGAGTCTCCTCATACATTAGAGCAGGATTCATAAAAATTTATTTATGAAGTTAAGTAAATTATCAAAATATCTATTTTAGTTAATGGTAGCTCATTTATTAAATATTAGAGTTTATTTAAAAAATAGACTACTTAATTTATATGTAGGCTCTTGTTAGATGAATTTATTTTTCATGATTTTGGGTCTAATTTTATTATGTGTTCTGTATGTTTTAATAAATATAGAGCTTTTTAGAAAGAAGAGCAAAAATGAATCCTATAACAATAGATATCCAAAAGATAATAATTCTGCGTCAGATAATAATTCAACCTAATACGAATAACAAAATATTTAATATATTAACCTCTAAGCTTTAAAAGTAAGTTATACGTCGACAACAGAGTAATTATTATGCTTTATGTAGTCTCTGGTTTAATTATATTACTCTTAATTTTTATAGGCTATAAAAAATTTAAGTATCGAAGAAACAAAAGTTTACGCTACTGCGGACCAATTAAAAACTCATTTCATGAAATTACTTGTAGTCATCATTATATAAGCACCCTAGAGCAGGATTCCTCATCAAAGCATATAGAATATACAGGGAATAATGGTTCATTTAGTGGAGGTGGAGCTACTGGCTCTTGGGATAATACTAATAACGATACATCTTCAAGCTCTGATGGTAGTAGCTCGAATGACTAGTTAACTCTACAAATGAACTATATATGTTTATTGATTATAAGAATACTTTTTTGTTAGGGTTGTTTTTTTGAAGAAGGGTAGTAGAGATGATGAAAAAAATTACTTATTTAGCTTTAACGCTGGTAGCTACAGGATTAACTGCTTGTGCAAACTCTCCAGAAAATGGAGTATCCAATAATACTAATATGGGTCAGGCTCAGTGTCTTCCGGCAGAAGCTAAAAAACTGGTTGGACATACTGGTTTAAGTGATGAGCAAATTAAACAGAAAACTGGTTCTAAAATTGTTCGCACTCTCACTCCTAATCAGCCAGCTACGATGGACTATCGTATTGAGCGCATTACAGTAATTATAGATCCTGTAACTAACCAGATTAAAGATGCTTCATGTGGTTAAAGAGTTTAAATCATAACTACAATATAGTTACATCTTGTGGGTAGTATGTTTTTTGATTAAAAAAGAGTCTACTACAGAGATGAAGATTTATTAAGTTTACTCTATGAATATGCAAAAAAAAGCTTGTCATTTGGCAAGCTTTTTTTATATACATCCTTTTACATGAGGTACAGAAAGTAAGAGAAAAGGGGTTGGAAGGCTACATATTAGAATGATAGTTTTATATTCAGTCAGTTAAATAATTTGAGGTGAGCAATGAAATTGTTGACTTTATTTGGTATGAGTATGGCAGCTAGCTATTACTATAAAAATTTAAAACATAATAAGCTAAATTTTTCACAAGCTAATTTTGATGAAACTATTAAACAGTTTATATTAAGAGATTTTAATAGTTAAAGTAAATAATAAAACTCATATGTGAATACAATTTAAAAAGCTCATTGAAAGATGAGCTTTTTAATTATCTATAATATATTAAAATATTAATATAATAATGCTAAAAAAGACATCTAAATTTCTAGCTTATTATTCATTTTTTAATACAAGAGACCTGGGACCTGTTTCTTAGTTAAAAATAGTTTAATATCCATTGAGCAAATAAAGTCACTTTTAGTTTTTTCAATCCAGACATTAGGCTGCATAAAGTTAAATCAAGATATATTAAAAACCATAAAATTTTTAATTAATTCTAGTTAAAACAATGAACTTTCAATATATATTTGAATCTAATAAAGAGTAAATTCATCTTTTAGTCATAAAAATAGAAGAAAATTGAGTCTTAACTTTTTGAGTAGCTCAATTATGCCAAATATCAATGTTAAAAATCTAGACAATATGCTTGCTAGAATTAAGGAAGAAAATCAGTCGCCAGAAAAAATATTGATTGGTTATAAGGCTTATGGGGAATTAATGAATGATAGAGCCTTTTTTGAAGAGGTAGCAGGCTCTGCTATAGACCCTAATAAAAGAAGATATAAAAAGATTAAAATTAAAGTTACTCAAGATGAGTATCAGATTGAAGTAAAGTGTAAGAACTAAAGCGACTTATTTGGGATAACTTCACACCCAGGCAGCAAGCAAAGTCGGGATCAGGCATTAGATAGTACTTATATGGGGATGAGGTATAGCATCAGACAATGCACTGGAAGGCTATTACTGGCAGATCTTGGAGGGGTAGACTGTTTTTATGATTACAAGCGCGTCAAGGTCAAGCGAATATTAATCTTTGTATAGAATTCGACAAATCATTCTGAAAAAATATTAGAGTCTTAATTTATAATTTTATATATAAACTGCGCTTATATATAAAATCGCTGAGGTTTCATACCAACTGGAATGAAGCCTGTGTGATAACAGGCTTTTATAGAGCTAGACCTTAATTTCTTGATACTTGCTTATCCATGGTTGAGCCTGTTCTAACTGAGCAGCCAATTGGAAGAGGAGGTCTTCACGCGCAAACGGTGCAATAAATTGCGAACCTAGTGGGAGATTTTCCTTGTTCCAATATAGTGGAACTGACATTGCTGGAAGTCCAGTAATATTTGCCAGCTGGGTAAAGGGTACCCATTTCAGATTTTCACAAATAATTTGTTCGACCAGTTTTCCGCGTACAAGATAATGTGCTTTACCTAATTTAATTAACATTTTCAGGATCGGTTTTTGCCAGCTTGGTGTGGTAACCTCTCCATTTCTAGGGGCTACTGAAGCAGTAGCTGGTATTAAATAAAGATCATACTGATCAAAAAAATAATTCATTTGTCTGACATAATCGCCCCAGTTATTGAGATTATGAATATACTCATTAGCACTAGTTTGTGCTCCAAAAGCAGCCAAGGCTAGAGAATCCAGTTCAAAATCCTGATCTTTAGCATGAGTCTGCTGCTTGATCTGTGCCAACATATAAGAGAACTGGCTAAACCATGTCGTAATAAAATCTTTGGCTAAGGCCATACCATCGATTGCGGGCTGGTCTTCTATAACAATATGCCCTAAAGACTCTAAAATTTTAGCAGTATGCTGAATTGCATTAACAGCATCTTTAGAAACTGGTGTACCAATAGGTGAAACAGTAGAAAAAGCTATTTTTAATTGCTTGGGTGGCTGCTGAATAACTTCACTATAAGGCTGTAAAGGAGCCTCAATTTTAAAGAGCGAGCTAGATTCAAATCCTTGTGTTGCATCAAGCATAGCTGCACTATCTCGTACTGTTCGTGTCAGAACATGCTGCATAGCTGCGCCGTGCATGGCCTCACTCATACCAGGGCCCCATGGCGTACGACCACGACTAGGCTTAAGTCCGAACAAACCACAATAGGATGCAGGAATCCGGATAGAACCTCCACCATCTCCTGCACCTGCTACCGGTACAATACCTGCTGCTACAGCTGAGGCAGAACCACCAGAAGAACCGCCACTGTTGTGTTTTAAATGCCATGGGTTAGCACAGCTTCCCCATGCATCTGGTTCAGTAATTCCTTTGATACCAAATTCAGGTGTATTGGTGCGACCTAATGTAATGATACCTGCATTCTCCCAGCGATTTACAATCTCCGCATTAAACTCGGGAATGTAGGGGAGCTTTTTTAATGCCTGACAGCCATAACTGGTCGGTATGCCTTTGTATTCTTGAAACAGGTCTTTTACTAAAAAAGGCACACCAGCAAATGGACCATTTAAATCCAGTTTTACCCGCTTTTGAGCATACTCATACATAGGAATAATAATTGCATTGAGCTCAGGGTTTGCAATTTCTACGCGTTGTATAGCAAGTTCTAAAAGTTCGGAAGCCTGTACCTGTTTATTCTTAACAAGATGAGCTAGTCCCAGGCCATCATATTGCATATATTCTTGAATTTTCATTATTTAAGTATTTCCTATGTGCTTTTATATCTTTGATCTTTTATTTCTAGGATGTACGCATATATTATGATACGGAGCAATTTAGCTTAGCTGATTTTTATAATATTGCCTACTTGTAAAACCCCTCCGCAATAAATCAAGAGTGAAGATAAATATTGTTTTATAACGTTATTCAAACAAGTTTTTTTACAAATTTATGCTAATTTAAATTTTATGGGGACAAGGTTAAAAAATTCATGAAAAAACTATATCTTACAGCTCTTATTACACTTTGTTCAGGTTGGGTATGGGCAGAACAGCAACCAGTACCAACATCTTCTGCGCAAACTGAAGCCCAGTCAGAAAAATTATCTGCTAATACGATCCGTATTTTTACTCGTCCTGAAATTATGGGTCTATGGGGCATGGAAATTCCTAACAATAAAAAATGTGTAGAATATTATAATTTTCGAAATGACAATGAAGTAATGATTAAAAGTGGTCAAGAGTGGTCGTACGCACTTTATGATTATCAACCTTCAGATGACTTAAAAGACAAGTTGCCTGCGTTAATCATGCAGGTAAGATACGATAATAATCAGACGGATTGCTCTGGTCGACGAGAAGACCAGACGGGTGAGATTTCTCAGTACTTTGTCCAATGGAAAAATACTCATACGATCAATTTTTGTGCTACAGAAAAAGGGCAGGAGTGTTTTGCTACATTAAAGCGAATTTTGCCTTAAACTTCTTTGTACTATTTAACTTTAGTTTTCATAAACCATAAAAAATCAGGTAATAAAAAGCCTCTTGAATCAAAAGGCTTTTTTATCATGATACATCACTAGCTGGCTTTGGTGGCCTCTTGCTGACCTTCAAGCTGTTTAAGTAAATGCTTTTCCAGATAGTGAATATCCATAGCTTGGCTACAGAAATTCTTATCTTGTAAAATAAGATCTTTATGCAATGGAATATTGGTTTTAATTCCAGAAAGAATCATTTCATCTAGTGCCTGTTTCATCCGGGCAATTGCAGTTTCACGATCTTTACCGTGTGAAATCAGCTTGGCAATCATAGAGTCATAATAAGGTGGAATACTGTAGCCTGGATATATGTGTGAATCTAAGCGGATACCTGCGCCACCTGGAGCATAAAATTGCTCGATTTTACCTGGTGACGGCATAAAGGTTGAAGGATCTTCTGCATTGATTCGACATTCGATTGCATGGCCGCGTACTTTAATATCTTCCTGTTGAAGATCAAGCCCGATACCTGCTGCAATACGCAACTGCTGTTCAATAATATCTACACCCGTTACCATTTCAGTCACCGGATGTTCAACCTGAACTCGCGTATTCATTTCAATAAAGAAGAACTCACCATCTTCAAATAAAAACTCGAATGTTCCTGCGCCACGGTATTGCATTAATTTGCAAGCATTCACACATGCTTCAAGAATATCTGCACGTGCCTGTTCTGGCAGAAATGGTGCAGGTGCTTCTTCTAGAACTTTCTGATGACGGCGCTGTAAAGAGCAGTCACGGTCATAAAGATGAATGGCATGACCATTGCCATCACCCAAAATCTGAACTTCTACATGACGAGGTTTTTGCAGAAAACGCTCCATATAAACCGTGTCATCACCAAACCACATTTCAGCATCACGCTGGGCAGCTTGGACAGATTCAAGCAGAGTGTCTACACGCTCGACAATACGCATACCACGGCCACCACCGCCTGAGGCAGCTTTAACAATCAGCGGAAAACCGATTTCTTTTGCTTCAGCAAGAGCATTATTGGTCGTTACAGCATGAGCTGAACCAGGTACGGTCGGTACACCAGATTTTTTCATCGCCATGATTGCTGAAACTTTATTACCCATCAGGCGAATATGTTCAGGACGTGGACCAATAAAAATGAATCCTGAACTTTCTACGATTTCTGCAAATTCAGCATTTTCAGATAAAAAACCATAACCCGGATGAATTGCATCTGCACCGGTAATCTCTGCTGCTGTAATAATAGCCGGAATATTTAGATAGCTTTCACTGCTGGTACCAGGCCCTATACATACTGCTTCATCACAAAAGCGTAGATGCATCAGATCCTTGTCGGCATCGGAATAAATACCAACGGTTTTAATTCCTAAAGTTTTACAAGCCCGGGTGATGCGCAAGGCAATCTCACCTCGGTTTGCAATTAAAACTTTCTGCAACATATGAATCCCCGGGTATTAAGCGCGATAGCGGAATAATGGTTGACCAAACTGGATGACTTCACCATTTTTGACCAGTATTTCTTCAATTACACCGCTTTGAGTGGCTTCAATCGGATTCATGATTTTCATTGCTTCAATAATACCTAACGTATCACCGGCAGAAACAGTCTGGCCAATTTTAACAAATGGCGCTTCACCTGGGCTTGGTGCGGCATAGAACACGCCGACCATTGGAGACGTTTCTACTGCACCACGTGGTGCTTTAGCTGCAGGGGCTGATGCAGCAGGAGTTGGCATCGCAGGAGTAGCCGCCGCTGCAACGACCGGCATACGGCGTGTCAGGGCGATAGACTGATCGCCTTCTTTGACTTCAATCGCCTGCAGGTCGGATTCAATCATCAAGTCGATGAGTTTCTTGATTTTGCGGATATCCATGGATGAGTCTTCCTAATTATGATTGGTGAGAAGAGGGTTTAATTTTTTCGATCGCATAGTCCAGAGCAAAATGATAGCCTTTTGCTCCTAAACCACAGATCACACCGACTGCTTTGTCGGATAAATAAGAATGATGACGAAAAGTTTCGCGGGCATGCACATTAGAAAGATGGACTTCAATATAAGGAAGCGCAACCCCAAGCAGGGCATCGCGTAAAGCTACTGAAGTGTGCGTCAGTGCAGCAGGATTGATAATAATAAACTGTGTACCATCATCTTGAGCTTGATGAATCCGGTCAACAATTGCACCTTCCCAATTGCTTTGAAAAGTATTCAGAGAAAATTCTGCTTTTTGAGCATGTGAAATCAGACTTTGATTGATATCCTGAAGGCTAAGACGACCATATACTTCCGGTTCACGTTTACCTAGCAAATTTAAATTCGGTCCATGAATAACCAAAATGGTTGAACTCATCCAGCCTGCTCCAATATCAAAAATATATGCATTCTTTACAAGATGTCAGCAAAGTTTGCGTATTATGGCATATTATTCTGCAAATTCTTTATAATTTGTATTAATTGAAACAGAAGATCAATGCCAAAATTGAGCTATATATTGAAAACTTTGCAGGGAATTGGCAATGTTAAAAAATGACAAATTTAGAATTTTTTTAAATTTTAACAGATCTCATGAACTGGCTAGATGTATTAAAATTTTCAGTAATGAGTTAAAAGTTTACTTATTTACTCTTATAAAATATTTTTATTTACAAATTTTATCATTAAGTTTTCTGTAAATATTTTTTTATAGATTTAAAAATTATTACATAAATTTTTAAAAATAATTAAATGTTTGATTTATACGGAAATTCGAGGATTCTATTTTTTAATTTAATATCTTAACTGAATGATAAATAAAAAATTTATTTTTAATAATATATGATTAAACTATTGAAATTAAATAAATATTTTTAAAAAGAAGAGGATTTTAACGAGAGTCCTATTAAAGAAGGTTTGCATACATAAAGTTGGGTTTTTCTTCATTTACTCATGAATCTACTTAAAAATTTTTAATTGAAAAATTTACTAAAGGTGAATTTATAGTTATTAAGTAGCCAATAGATCTAAAGGAAATAAATAGGAGATTTACTTAATCTAAATAAATTTTCAGTAAAAATATATAGTATAAATATTATACAGCAAGTTGACCTTTTTGTTCATACTAGCTGGAACTTGATCTCATCCCAGTCTGAGTATTCAGCAAGTCATATTGGCAAAATCTTAATTACCAGTAAGTTTCCTGTTTATATCTTGAGCAAAAAGAAGAGGAAACAAGAAGTTATTCTATTTTAATTGGCTTCATCTTGCTCATTTCCTATTTAAAATACTCTTAAAGGCAGTTAGCAGGTTTAGGAATACCAGCAAGACGGCTCAAGTGCCGAGCAACTAGGCCGGTATTAAATTTTTCCTGTAAAAGGGCATTATCAATTAATGGATCATCCAGAGTCTTGATCAGATACTTAATGAGCGGGCGGGTGGCAGGAGAATGCCCATACTGATGGTAAAACTGACGTACGGCTTGTAAGACTCTGAAGTGCCAAGGAGTTAATTCAAGCTCCAGTGATTTTGCCAGTTGCTGAGCAACCTCTTCATTCCACAACGTATAATCGACCAGATGGCCGTCCTGATCCAGTTTAAGATTCATAAAAATAGCCTAAGTATTATTTCAAGCGAATACAACGATTGAATTGCAAAATAATATCTGCAAATTTTAAATAATCAATTAGATCAATAAAATCAGGGAGTTTTTCTATTAAAAGTTCTGTATCAGTTCTTAATATATAAAGGGAGGCACACTCTTTTAACCACTCGACAGAAAAATACAGCACTGCTTCACCCATAAGGACTATGGTATCTTCAGGACTATAAATTTTCTGTAATTTGCTTAATGCCTGAGGAGTGGAAGAGTAATCTGACTGTACAAGAAAAAGGGTTTTATCTGTCATATATATTACTCGTGAAAATTACCAATACAGAACATGATCAAAAGAGCGGATGAATTCCGCATCAAACTTTACAATTTGAATTTCCTGCTGAGTATTTTTTACAAAAGAAGAGTTTTGGTCTTCTTCCTCTATAAGTACAGGTGTTAAATCATAAAATTCAAAACTATCTAACAGATTTGAAGCAATCTTGAAGGCATGGCGTAACTGGTCAAATTCTAATTTGGAGCGTAATAGAGTGAGAGCTGCATCTTGCAGTAACACTTTGACTTGACAGCCAAAAGTCGCCAAAACCATTGTGGCTGAAAGGCTTTCATGTATCTGTAAACTACCAAGGTTAGGCTGGGTTAATATAACAAGTACAGTTCTCACACAATTCACCTTTTAAAAGCAACAATCTATTGAAAATAACAACTTAGAATTGAATTAAACGTTGAGCAGACTGTACGGCATCTGCCAGTTCACCTAATCCAACCAGTTCAAATCCCTGAGCAAGGTTGTATTGACTGATCTGATGACGCTGTGCATTCTGCTCATCAGTAATGCCACGTGCTAGTGCTGCACTGACACATACCGGTAAGCGAATATTTAGTTTTTGCCACTCGTGAGTCAAACTGCGCTGATCATCTGGTAACCATTGCAAGCTATTGGCTACCATTACACCATCTTGGTAAAAAAATACACGAAAGTTTTCATCTTTAGTTTTTAAGGCCTGAGCAAGACCAAGTGCATGCCAGGCATATATTGAAGTCGGAGCAGAGGTAATTAGTAGTAAGGTACTCATTAAATATTCATTCGGTTTAGATCAGTGATTTGTTTCGATCAGGGTTATGACGGAGCAATACGCATCATCATTTAAGGGTAGTATACAATGATTTTAGTGACTGGTGGTTTAGGCTTTATCGGCTCGCATGTAGTTTTAAACTTGCTAGCTCAAGGGCAAGAGGTCATTATTGTTGATAATCTGGCCAATGCTAATTTGCAAACTCTGGAAAGACTTGAATACATTTCCGGAATGTATGTGCCATTTGTAAAAATTGATGTACGTAATACGCCTGCCCTGAATAAAGTTTTTGAACAGTATTCAGTTGATGCTGTGATTCATGCTGCTGCATTCAAGTCTCTTGAAGAATCTAGATTAAAACCACTTGAATATTACAATGATAATGTCAGTTGTATTATGAGTTTGTTACGTTCAATGCAGCGCACAGGTGTCCGCTCTCTAGTACATTTATCTTCTTTGGCCGTATATGGTAAATCCGGTTTGGATCTCACAGAAGATGAGCAATTTAACTATACCTATCCAAATCCTTATATTAAATCTCAACAGATGGTTGAAGAAATTATTTATGATACTTATAAAACAGATAATGAATGGAAAATAGCTGTTTTAAGGCTGGGTAATGTGGCGGGAGCTTTTGAACACGGAGTTTTAGGTGAATATGTGACACCTTTACCCAAAAACATTATGCCGATGGCTATGCAGGCCGCAGC
Organism: Acinetobacter sp. UBA1297; assembly: GCF_002307755.1. Taxonomy (NCBI): domain Bacteria; kingdom Pseudomonadati; phylum Pseudomonadota; class Gammaproteobacteria; order Moraxellales; family Moraxellaceae; genus Acinetobacter; species Acinetobacter sp. UBA1297. Next base: position 152,869 of record NZ_DBUF01000013.1, on the reverse strand, counting down.
AATGCAACGGGAATATATTGAATTACAGCGTCATGCAAATACAGAGGATCAGACTGTAGAGCGAAGTTTTTTACATGTACTTGATGCATGTGATGCAATAATTTCTAGTTTGCTCTGGCTGCAAAATCAATATCATTGTTGTGAAGCATTTAATATTGCCGGAGAGAAAGTAGTTTCTATACAAGCTCTATTAGATCAGGTAGCGACTTATACTCAATCAGACATTCGTACCATCGATGCAACCCATAAACTCGATGAGCTTGAACAGTTAGGTGCTAATTTGAATAAAGCTAGAATTCAGCTTCAGTGGGGACCTAAACGCACCTTGAAACAGATGATTGAGGATGAGTGGCGTTTTTATCAGAATACACTACAAGGGCAATAATTAATTTAATAAAAATGATTATTATTTATATAAAGGTGATTATTGCTTAGCATAATAGATTACGAGCAGTTTTAAATGATTGAACCAATATATTCTTAATTCAGTACAAAGATAGAGGACGTTTATGCAAACTCGAATCGAACACGACACTATGGGTGAGGTTGAAGTCCCGAATGAAGCTTTATGGGGAGCTCAAACACAGCGCAGTTTGCAGAACTTTAAAATTGGACAGGAACGTCTGCCGCGTCCTATGATTCGTGCAATGGGGCTGGTTAAAAAGGCGGCAGCAATGACCAATGCCGAACTTGGCCAGATCACAGATGAAATTTCTGGTTATATCGTTGGTGCTGCTGAAGAGGTGATTGAAGGTAAATGGGATGCCCAGTTTCCGCTAGTTGTATGGCAAACTGGCTCAGGCACCCAGAGTAATATGAACTGTAATGAGGTAATTGCCAATATTGCCAACCAGAAATTGGGAAATGCTTTAGGTTCACAAAAGCCGGTTCATCCAAACGATCATGTAAATCGGGCCCAATCTACTAATGATTCATTTCCGACTGCAATTCATGTAGCAGCCAGTTTGCAAATTAATGAACTTCTTATACCGGCGGTCACCAGATTAAAAGATACCTTAGAACGAAAATCTGAAGAATTTAAAGATATTGTTAAGATTGGTCGTACCCATTTGCAGGATGCAACCCCCTTAACGTTAGGTCAAGAATTTAGTGGCTATGTATCACAGTTAGATCATGGATTAAAACGTCTGAATCAGGCTCTTGAAGGATTGTACGAATTGCCACTAGGGGGTACGGCAGTAGGAACAGGTTTAAATGCTCATCCCCAATATGCTGAAAAAGCTGCAACGCGACTGTCACAGTTCACCGGCTTGCCTTTTATCACAGCCCCTAACAAATTTGAGGCTTTGGCAGGCCGTGATGCAGCTGTATTTGCATCAGGTGCTTTAAAGACGCTTGCTACAAGCCTAAACAAGATTGCTAATGATATTCGCTGGCTGGCAAGTGGGCCACGTTGTGGCTTGGGAGAGTTATATATTCCTGAAAATGAACCGGGCTCAAGTATTATGCCTGGAAAAGTGAACCCGACCCAAAGTGAAGCTATGACTATGGTGGTTGCTCAGGTATTGGGCAATGACACTACAATTAATATTGCTGGAGCTTCAGGGAACTTTGAGTTAAATGTTTTTATGCCAGTGATTGCATTCAATTTATTACAATCAGTCCAGCTTCTAGGTGATGCATGTAATAGTTTTAATGATAACTGTGCACTAGGTATAGAGCCAAATCGTGAAAAAATAGATTATTTCTTGCATAACTCGCTTATGCTTGTGACGGCTTTAAATCCAGTGATTGGATATGAAAATGCGGCCAAAGTAGCTAAAACAGCTTATAAACAAGGAAAGACACTAAAGCAGGTTGCTGTAGAACTTAATCTGGTCACTGAACAGCAATTTGATGAAGTGGTCAGACCGGAAAAAATGGTTTCACCAAATACTAAGTAATCCAGATAGGATTATTTTCTAGCCAATTAAACATCGGCAGTTTTTACAGGCGAATAAATTCGTCCAATAGGTATTAACTGCTAATGATGATTTTTTTGGATATATATTAATTTCCAAGAAAGATATAACAGCTATTTTTCATAATATTTATATGATTAATTTTACTTAAAAATTTGCTCAAATCGCTACTTAGGAACCTATATAAAATAAATGATTATGATCTGGCTTTGCTGGCTACTTTCCTGTTATTTTAGCCAATAAATAAGCTATAAGAATAAGAGCGGGCTTATTTTTTTATTCATATCAAAGGGAAGATCAATCCCAATATCTGCATCATTTCAGATAAGTTTATGCCTTGAAGTATATATTTCTGTCATTTTTTTGGTTGTATGGCCTGCGAGAGTTTGGACTAATTTTCCAGCTTTCTTATACAAGGGAATGGAAGTATAGGTATTTCATGAAAGCTTGGTAAGTGCCGACTACTTAATCCAAGATATACAATGACTTGCTTAATCGCTGTTAAAAATGTTCTTGATAGATATTGTGTCGTGTGAAGCAGAATTCTTGCTAGATTTAAGGCTTAAAATCCCCAACTTATGTTCGAAGCTTGATAACTCTGCTCAATGTTACCAGCAATTTCTACACTCAGATCATTACACCAATGCCTGTCTAGATGGTGTAAGCCGTACCAAGGGAAAGGGTGCGCATTGAATAGGCAAGCACACCAAAACTAAGAACCATAAAGAAAAGGGTAATAATACTAGGGATGAGTTTAATAAAAACTGCTGATAGCTTCATTGAATACACCCAGACAATCTCAGAGATACCTGCAAGAATCAGAATAACCCATGCCATAATCGCTAACTTTAAATAGTGATCAGCTCGTCCCGACAAGTGTAAACTGGTGCAGCTTAGTTTAAAATGCACCAGTAGAAGTCGTCTACTTTGAATATAATAAGTGGACCTTAAAGTAAAACTAATAAGAGAATAGTAAAAGGGGTATTGCTTACTCAATATATGCTTGAATAAAAATAATAAAAACACAGGACTAGTATGGATATAATAACAAGATAATTGAGTTTAGTTAGCCCTAATTTTACTGTTATCTATCCTCTTAACGAAAAGAAAGGTGAGGGTTATTTTTTCATCTAAATTTACTTTTAATTAAAACCGGATAGACACTGTGTCAAATGGCTATGTACAATCTGGGTTGTTGAGATTATTCATGCCACCATTGGATACTTATAATGCTAAGGATAGAACGTATTGATCCCCAATCGAAAGCGTGGCAGGATTTTATTGTATTGTGCTGTGAATATTTTCAGCGTCACTGGCCGACTGTCTACACTAATAATAGTGAAACCAAAATTCAAGAACTGATCTCATCCGATTTGAAGCAACGATTTAGGCAGGGAGATCGAGGATTTTTTATTATGTATCTCAACGATGAACCTGTTGCCATTGCTAATGCCTGGCTTGGCAAAGATGATGATATTATCCTAAATGTTGCAGAGTTTTATGTCCGTGATGAATACCATCGGCATGGTTTTGGAAAAGCGCTATGGCGGAATGTAATAAGTTGGGGGCAGAGTCTTGGCGCCGTTCTTGTCGAACTTGAAACCGATGAGCTTAAACCCGCAAATTTTTTCTGGAAATCTCTAGGACTTACTGTGATTCATACCGCTCCAAGGCTTCGCTATAGCTTGACCCTCGTTAATAAGTAATAGATTAATTATTAACTGTTTATTAGCTCTTAGTTACCTGTATTTGTAAAGCTGAGGTGGCATCCTCATAAATTACAGTTTATTCTATAATCCTTAAAATAGTGCTTATAAGTGTAAATAAAATAGATTTGGTTCAACGCTAGCTAGAAGATCAGCTAATTAACGAATAAGCGAGTCTGGTATTACTCGTTACAGATTACCTTATCTTTCTGAACATAATAGTTTAAGGCAATTTTCATATCTTGAAGGAGTTTAGGCTCAGTATACTCATTTGGTGAGAGCTTTAGTAAAGCCGGTATATACTCATTTTTATAAACAGCAGGGTAGTCTTTACAGATGATCTGGGTGCGCTGTTCCTGTGATGTATTAGGATGATCAAGCTGGTCCAGAAAGTCTGTGATTTTTTTATCTGCCTGATCAAATTCTGTTGTTACTGCAGGTTCATTCGAAGGCTCAGCAGCCATAGGCTGTTCTGGTTGTTTTTGACATGCAGTAATGGTTAAAGTGAAAAGAAGGATAAGGACTACTTCTGTTTTCATCGAGGTTTGTCTTTAATTAAAGCTTGCTAATTATAAATTTTAGTTTGTAAAAAAGAAACTTTAAAAAAATTTATTCTTTGATTTAAAATAAAAATATAGAATTGAATGTGTAAGCTTTTACTGAGATGATTTTTGGAGCTCATATCCTGCATAATAAAATCAGAAATCATATGGATGCAAGAGGTGCGGGTTTCTTGAGTATGTTGCTAAGTATCTTTTTATTTAATTTTTCAGAATTCTATTTAAAAGAAAAACCTACCGTTGAAGGTGGAAAGTATTAAGAATATTCAACTTGCTAGAAATTTAGATAGAGGCTGAACCTTATTATAACCAGAAAAAATCATCTATTCTGATTTAGACTAATCATTCTCTAAATCATCAATAATCTTATTGAATGAAATATCACTATTAAGGTTTTTAGTCTCAATCATTTTCTGGATTGAGCATTCTTCTTATTTTATCCGCTTTAATATAATCAATAAATGTCGCATGGTGAGCAAAGTTGAAATCATATTTCTATCCTAAATGTCCTATAAGTTTAGGACTAACTTCAATAGATGAAAACTTTCTTTCAAAAACCACTCTTATAGAAGTTAAAATATCCTCTATAGCTTGAAGTCTTCTAGACCTATATTGGTAATTAATTAGTTTACTAAGAAGTTCAGTATACTCAATAACTTTAAAGTCGAGTTGTTTAATGGAGAATCCTGCCATTAGATAACCATTTTCAATAAATGTAGATTTGTGTGATTTACAGAAATATTTAATCTTATCTAGAGCATTAAACTTATCAAAATATAAAGATTCTTCAAAGAGGAAAAAATTAGAGAAAAAGTAAAGCCGCAACTCCCCCGCAAGCGGTTCTATTAGACCATTTGACCTGGTTTACAAATTGATATTTTTAGCAAAAAGTTGAAGCCAATTTTGCCATTTATCAAATTCTCTGCTAATTCATAAATATCAATACTTAACTCTTATAAAAAACTGACTTGTATTCCTTTTTTAGGAAAATCTAAGCAGCATTACTAGAGTACTGTGTCTAACACACTCTCTTATTTAGTTATTTTCTATCCTAATATTCATCATTCCCTATCATCCATCAGCTTTCTAAAGTCTGAGTCCGGAAACTCAATCACATGTAGGCACTTACCATATAGACGTAAATAATATTCACGTACAGTAGGCTTATGGTACTTTTCCTGGTCTTCTGCGGCTTCGACCTCGGCTATGTATTTCATAAGCTCAAAAGCCACTTGTTCTTTTGCCGTATGGCAAATTTCAGATTTGGTGGTCATTCTTTTTATTCTCCATAAATATTGAAATAGAGTGGCTTCACAATTAACAGGCTTTATTGACTATTTATATGTCAATTATAATTTTATTATGCCGAATATTTGAATATTTAACACCCGAAATTTAACTACCATCTTTATAGATGAGATTTGCCAAACCCCGCCAATCACCTTGAATTGTTGTTCTTCTATTTCCTCAGCAGTTAATAAAACTTCTGGTACTTCGTAATATTATCCGAAACAATCCTGACTGCACTCATCGGCAGAGGTTGTAAAGCCCAACATGACTAAATTTGCGCACATTGATCATAAAAAGAGAATGATGTGAGATGTCTAGCTAATTAATAAACACTAGAGCGTAATACATGCAAGAGTAACCCCCCAACTGAGGGCTTTTTATAAGTTCAATCATTGGCCAAATAACATTGAATTAGTTGGCATAATTGCTAAAATGCAAACTGCTTTTTAATACTGTTTTGCAATTATTTAGCTAAAGTTTTGCTGGGTAAAATTTAAGCGATTATAAAACAGTAACTTATTTATGGAAATTTTTAATGCTTGATATTTATTTAACAGATGTTCAGAAACAAGTGCAATTTAAAGATTATCCGGGTGAACATCCAGTTAAATTTATTCTGAATTTTAAAAAGATCTTTCCTAGCGTGATGGAGCTGATTTTACCAGTTTTACCGGATGATGAAGATCTGGAAAAAATGACTTGGGAATCAACAACCCAAGATTTTGAACTATTCAAGAAACTTTTGAATGGCTGGGGAATCATTGAGTTACGTTTAGGTGCTATTGCCAAATTTAAAGATAAAAAATTTGCAGATCAGTTAGTTAAAAAGGCCCAAGCAAAACGTAAAGCTTTATCATTAGAGCATCCTGAGTTATCAGATATAGATTTAGATTATCTATTTATGCATGAAATCCATGCTTTGATTGATGCCGAACTGGTAGAAGTGGGTGAAAAATTTTATTTACCTGTTTTACGTGATAGCTGGAAATCACTTGTTTCAGACCGGGTTTTAATGGCAAAGCTATAATTTAAAAATGATTGAGAAAGGATAGCAACAGCTATCCTTCTTATTTAAAGATAATTTATTCTTAAAATCAGAATAGAAAATTATTCTATAAGTTTACTGTTTTAAATGGTGCGCGTACCTTGCGACCATGCAGCAGATAATATAGGACAATGCAAATAAGAGCCAGAAGACTGCTTATAAAATATAACTGCGAGTAGTTTATATATTCCAGTAATTTTCCGAGTATATAAGGCCCAAATCCCAACCCTGCATCCAGAAAAATAAAAAAGGTTGAGGTAGCAAGTCCCATGCGCTCTAAACTGGTACTTTTAACAGCAATGGTCTGACACACTGACTGAATATTTCCAAAACCTAATCCTAGTAAACCCGCACAAATTAGCAGCATACTTGCAGTTTGAACTTGGCTTAGCAAGAACAAGCCGAATGCTAAAATTAAAATAGCCGGATACATGATGATATTTTCACCTCTTCGGTCCATCAAAGGGCCGGTAAAAGGACGAGAAAATAGTATCGCTAATGCATACATCAGGAAAAAAATAGAAGCCGCCTTAGCCAGATCTAAACTTTTTGCATAGAAATTAATAAAGGAAAGAACACCTGAATAGCAGACTGAAGTTAATAGTACAATAATGGCAATCGGCACAGCACGCGGCTCAATAAACTGTGTAATCCAGCTAGATTTTGGAGGTGAAGCTGTTGCTGTTTCCTGTCTGCTTACTAAGTTGGGCATTTTTATACCTAGAGCAGTAAACAGGCAGCAGAATGCAATTATGCTTGAGAATATAAAAATTACATTATAATCAAAATTTAAACTAAGCCAGATTCCTAGAAATGGTCCGATAGCAGTGCCCAAGGTGCTGCTCATACTATAATAACCAATACCTTCACCACGGCGAGACACTGGTAAAATCTGTGCAATCAGGGTTCCTAGAACAGTAGAAGCTACACCCATTGTGAAACCATGAATAGCACGTACAAATAGTAAAAAGCCAATACCATATTCTATAAAATAAAGGCCAGAAAACAGGAAAAATCCACTCAGGCCAGTAAGCAAAGTAAGCCTGTGTCCAAATCGAGATAAAAATTTTCCAATCAGCAGGCGCCCAAATAAGGTTCCTACAATATAAAGACCAGAAATCAGACCTGCCTGTGCGGTGGAAGCACCTAGTTCAGCGACTGCATAACCTACAATAACCACTATTAGAAGATAGAAAACCAGAATAAGCTGAAAGTTAATAGCACTGGCCAGAATAAAATTTCGGGTCCATAAGGGAGCACTGTCTTTCATATTGCACCTCTTTTGGAGTCTTGAAGTTGCTTCAACACTAATTCCAGCGTGGCTTTTACAAGTGCCAGTTGTTCTGGTTCAATGTGCCGAATTAATGAATATTCAAATTGATCAATACAACTGCTGCATTGTTCAAACAGGGATAAGCCTTTTGAAGATAAAGTTAGCATTTTTTGCCGTTTATCTTCTGTATCAATTTGCTCCAGAAGCTCAAGCTCTATCAATATATGTATTCGCTTTGCAACAGCAGGCTTGGAGATATTTAAATATTCAGCAATATCAATTGAGGTACATGAATGTTTAAAGTGAATGGTATGTAGTACCTGCCATAATGAATAATTCAAGCTGTAAGGTTCAAGAATGGTATTAATCTGATCACTCATCAATCTAGCCGAAACCAGAAGTGCAGAACGAAAAGTAGGAAGATTAGACATATAGTTAACTAGGGTAACTAAAATCTGATAATATAGTTCCGAGTTCAGTAAGAATCAAGGTCCTACTACATATCTGTTATAAGTTGTGTTTGGAAAGGTATTAAAAACAGACCACATTAAGTTTTTAACTCAGGCCACTTTCAAAATATGTTTTTATAAACTATAGTAAGGAAAGAGTGAAAGCATACACAAAAAGTTGGAATTATTTTTCAATGTTTTTCATGCTTTAGCTTATCAATCGGAAACCCGTTCAGGTCGAGATTAAGCTTTGCTATTACGTGCTGGATTGTTGCTGGCCTTGGCAACAGTATGTTTACAGATTGCAGTATTCTTGCAGCCGTTATTACCGCAGCGATATCAGGTTGCGCCAGTCTGTGAGAAAATTACTCATGTATTACTTGCGCCTCCGCACCAGCATGAGCTGTATTTTTCTTTGGATGACACATCACAGCACCGGTTTCTCTCTGATTCCCCAGTTCATGATCATGCCAGCAGTCACCATGATCCTAATCATCAATGCCAGTACTGTACAGTCTATGGGAATCTAGTTCTTCCCCCTTATTTAGATTTTAAAGAAATCCTGATTCGTATACAGATTCGTCTCATTACACTTGAACAAGTATTTCGGCATATCTATTTTAGTCTGCAAAGACTGTTCCTGCTTCCGCAGGGACGAGCGCCTCCTTTATATATTCCTGTCTAAATCATTAACTTAAACTTTAGGGTAATCATTACTCTAGACCAGTTTTATCTAAATTTAGAAAGAGAATAGTTATGTTATTACTATCTTCAGACGCTACAGTACGGCAAGTTAAATCTATCTTATGGATTATTACTGATATCTTGCGTACAAAACAAAACATAAAGCCACATGCTTCTTTTGAACAATCTCAGTACTGTGAATTGATAAGCTTCTTTAAGCTCCAACCTCAACTTGTGCTTAACAATAACAATACAGTGCTCTGTAGAATAATATAGGTGAAGTAATGGACTTAGGTTTAACAGCGCTTGAGCTTGCACGAATACAATTTGCCTTTACGGTTTCTTTTCATATCATTTTCCCCTCAATTACCATTGGGCTGGCAAGCTTTCTTGCTGTACTCGAATGGAGATGGTTGAGAACCCGAAATCCAATTTTTCAAGATCTTTACAAGTTCTGGATTAAGATTTTTGCTGTAGCATTCGGTATGGGCGTAGTGTCCGGTATCGTAATGAGTTATCAATTTGGTACCAACTGGAGTGAATTCTCACGTTTTGCAGGTGGTGTCACCGGGCCATTGCTGACCTATGAAGTGTTAACCGCATTTTTCCTTGAAGCTGGTTTCTTGGGTATTATGTTGTTTGGCTGGGGCAGGGTTGGTCCTAAAGCCCATTTCTTTGCCACTCTTATGGTCGCTCTAGGTACCTGTATCTCAATGTTCTGGATTCTGTCTTCCAATAGCTGGATGCAGACACCTGCGGGATATGCTATTGAAAATGGCATCATTGTACCGCAAGACTGGCTAGCGATTATATTTAACCCCTCATTTCCATACCGTTTATTCCATATGGGAATGGCAGCTTTTCTGGTCTCGACTTTACTGGTCTGTGCAACTGCAGCATGGCATCTGTTAAAGGGCCGTCGCGATGCTATGGTAAAAACTTCTTTCTCTATGGCACTCTGGATGTTGCTGGTGCTTGCCCCATTACAGATTTTCATTGGCGATATGCACGGTCTGAATACTTTGAAGCATCAGCCAGCAAAGATTGCCGCAATGGAAGGACATTGGGAAACCAATCATAATGAAGGCATGCCACTTTACCTGTTCGGTATTCCAGACATGGCAGCAGAAGAAACCAAATATGCGGTCGGTATTCCCAACCTGGGTAGCTTAATCCTGACTCACAGTATGGATGGCACCGTAAAAGGCCTCAAGGATTTTGCTCCAGAAGATCGTCCAAATTCTCTGGTTGTATTTTGGAGTTTCCGGATTATGGTCGGTCTGGGCATATTGATGCTGTTACTGGCTTTAGGAGGACTACTACTCCGTAAAGGTGGCCGTTTATATGAAAATAGAGGGCTACAATATTTTGCTTTAGTAATGGGACCGGCAGGATTTATAGCGCTGCTTGCTGGCTGGTTTACAACAGAAGTAGGGCGTCAGCCTTGGGTAGTATATGGCGTTATGCGGACTGCAGATGGCTTGTCGCCTGTACCGGCAAGTCAAGTTGGCCTGACACTAATCATTTTTGTGGTGGTTTATACGGTGGTATTTGGAATCGGCATTTATTATATGCTGCGTCTGATGCATAAAGGTCCGGAATTTGTTCATGCAGATCCTGTCGATCATGGCGGACCGGGTCATTTTAAAACACCAATGCGCCCACTTAGTGCGGCTACTGAAAAAACAGACACAACCGATCAAGATACAAAGGAGAAACATCATGATTGATTTATCTCTGATCTGGGTAGCCATTATTGGCTTGGGTGTATTGATGTATGTAGTAATGGACGGATTCGATCTGGGCATTGGTATCATGTTTCCCTTTATTCAAGGGGAACAGGAACGCGATGTAATGATGAATACCGTAGCTCCCGTTTGGGATGGTAATGAAACCTGGATGGTACTCGGTGGTGCAGGGTTATTCGCAGCATTTCCAATAGTCTATTCCGCCGTGCTGTCTGCATTATATATGCCCATAATTTTGATGGTTGTGTTTTTGGTTTTTCGAGGAGTGGCATTCGAGTTTCGCTTTAAAGCTAACCGGACAAAACATTTTTGGGACAAATCATTCATTTTAGGCTCTTTGCTGTCAAGTTTTTTCCAGGGTGTGATCTTGGGTGCGTATATTCAGGGAATTAAAATTGCAGATGGCCGATATATAGGTGGTGCATTAGACTGGCTAACGCCATTTTCTCTGTTCACTGGAGTAGGTGTGGTCGTAATGTACGCAACTCTGGGCTGCGGTTGGCTGATTATGAAAACTGATCATGATCTACAGCAGAAAATGTTTCATTTAATGCCAAAAATGCTAATCGCTTTACTGGTTATTTTTGCAGCTATTAGTTTATATACACCTTTTGCTCAGCCACTTATAGCAGAGCGCTGGTTTACTCAGCCGTATTTAACCTACTTCAGTCCGGTACCAATTCTTGTAGTAATCTTCACAGTTCTTGCTTTACGTGCTGTCAAGAAACAAAATGAACATAAGCCATTTATTTTTACTCTAGCGCTGGTTTTTCTGGCTTTCACTGGCTTCCTGATCAGTCTATGGCCTTACATTATTCCTTATGACGTAACGATCTGGCAGGCAGCAGCCCCACATAGCAGCCAGCTGTTTACATTGGTGGGCGCTGTAATTCTTATTCCGATTATTCTGGTTTATACCGGCTTGGCATATTGGGTATTCCGCCATAAAGTTCGGGTAGGAGATGAAGGCTACCACTAACTAGAAGGAGGTTATAATGAAGCTTTCAGAAAAGCAGTGGTTTGCAGTGTTATGGCTGGCGGGATTTTTCAGTCTGGTTTTAGTGGCCGGTCTATTTCGTGTCTTAATACAGCTTGCCTATTAATTGTACAGTTGGCAGTATAGTATTAAAAAGTGGTCTGTTTAAAACAGACCACTTCCATTTAGTGCTTCAGACCACTTTCCCAGCAGTCTTCTCTATAGTGAAGCAGTAATATTTAAGGCCGATATTTTTGGAATAAGTATGACTCCTTTGCTTGACCGAATTCTTCAGACGTTTCAAGCTACAGCTTCCGATCTTGATACTGTACTTCCTTTTTTTAATACCACTTCTGGCCAGATGATGGAGCAGAGTTTAGGCTATGCTATCTATCAGCGCCAGAATTTTCCTGAATCTTGTGAATATGTACATATAGCCCAAATTGAAAATAAGCAGGAAAAAATAGCTTATCTTTTTTCTCCATTTATTCTTGCTGTTCTCCAGTATAAGACAAGTTGTTATTTACCTGTAAGCTCCGAGTTATGGTTAGGTCATTATTTAAATATAGATAATCTTCATTTTATAAAACAAGAAAAATCTCTGGATGAAATGGGACTTTTTATTCAGATAGCACCACAGCAGTTAAACAGTGTGCAAACCAAGCTATACAGCCTATTAAGAGCTTTTCTTGATCCGAAACTTAGACAGCTGATTTTTATTGACCTTCAAAATTACGATGATAAAAATCTGAAAATGTTAGAGCAATCTCTGCATGCGAAGATTATCTATCTGCCGTTTTCTAGCAGTAAACTGCAAATAACCAGGTCAAGCTTAGCTGGCTTATTAGGCAAGAAAAAAACTCAGTCGGCGGCAGAAATATGTGAGCTCATTGCTGAGACCAATGCAGAATTACTTAGTACCTTAAATAATAGCCTAAGTATTAATAATAATTTAAAGCTTATTCAAGACCTGCTATATAGCGAACATATTCTGGAAAAAATATCTGTTTATGAAGAATTTATAGACACTATTTTTAAACATAAAACCGAATTAACCAAGAGAGCCTCTTATGTCTAAAAAATCCTCCTCCAAGTTTCCTATTATTACAGTACTGATCAGTATTTTACTTGGCTGTATGTTTTTAGGGTTCTTTTATCTGGCTGTTACTCAGGAACCGGAATATATGCCTTCATATCAGAAAAAAATGGCGAATCAGTGATAGCATTATAAAATAGTAGCCTCAGTAAATCTGGGGCTTGTTTCAGGTGACTAATGAATAATAATGAGTTTCTCCAGCGCGTTAAAAATGGGCTCAAACATAGCTCCGAAAGGCGGCTTACTCTTAAAGTCTTTCAGGTCATTAAGAATTTTTTACAAAAATCAGATTATATTCAGGAATTTAAGTTTCCCTCTAGCCGCTTCCTTTCTGAAAGTTTGGGGATTTCACGGGATACTATTGAAAAAGCGTACGAACTTTTAGAAAACGAAAAGCTGGTATATCGGGTCAAGGGTAAAGGGACTTTTAGTATTCCTTCTCAAATTCCACGTACTATTGAGGAAGAAGGCAGTTTCAGCTTGCCTGAACAATTGATTCAACTGGAGACTCTATTTTTCGACCAAAATCTGGATTTTTTCGCAGATGGTATGCCAGAGGTACGAAATTTTCCGTTTAAAAAATGGTATGACACCGAAAAACTGGCTTTAGAGCAGAACGGATTAAATATCTTTTTAAAAGATAATACTCAAGGTCTTCCATTACTCAGACAGGAAATCGCCAATCTGGTTAATACACAGCGTCATAGCCGGGTACAACCAGAAAATATACTGATCGTAAATAGTACACAGCAGGCATTATATTTATGCGGACGAGTATTATTTCACCCTAATGACCGGGTAATCATGGAAAATCCTTACTATTCCAATGCCAGTCATCTTTTTAAAATGATGGGACTAAATATACACTATTGTGATATTGATGCCCAAGGTTTAATGATTGAG
>NZ_DBUF01000013.1:90328-139212 GCF_002307755.1 Acinetobacter sp. UBA1297 | reverse complement strand
AAAAAAGAAATTGTGGCATACGCCCGGCAGCAGAATAGTTTTATTATTGAAGATGATTATGATGCGCTACTTTTAAATAGATCAGAAAATGATGCAATACTGGGTCTGGATTCTTGTCAGCGCACTATTTATATCGGGTCTTTTAGCAAATATATATTACCAAGCCTGCGTATGTCTTACCTGATTTTGCCCAGTGCGCTGGTAGATGCCTTTACTCGTTATCGGAACTACATAGATGGCAGTGCGCCTTCCCAGTATTTTCAAACCATTCTTGGGAAATTTATGCAGCGGGGTTATTACGCTGAATACCTTACTCAAATGCAGCGGATCTATCACGAGCGTTACGAAGCCTTTATTTTTTATTTTCATCAGTATTTAAGTGAATTTTGTTTTATCCATGAGCATTCCCCTGCAATGCAGGTTGCCTGTTACTTTAAAGAAAATTTGCCTGATGAACTTGAGGCAAGTCTTGCCCAGGCGGCAGCACTCAAGAATATTAGTTTGACTCGTTTAAGTCAGTTTTATGCACAGCATCCGAGCTATGGGTTTGTACTGGGATTCAGCTCACTGAACCCGACAGAAATTAAGTCATGTATGCTGCAACTGCATGGCCTGATTACGACAGAACTGAAGCGAGTGAATAATATTATTGTTCCCTAGGAAAACAGATTAAAAATTTCATTCCTTAAAAACTGATGTCTTATATTTTTATCTAGATCTTTATGCCAATACATTGCCAGATTTAAGGCTGGCAGTTCAAAAGGTAACTCATATACCTGCACCTGTTTTGAGTAGTGAAGATTGTCTAATATATTTTTTGGAATAGTTAATATGAACTGATCACTCTGTTCCAAAACTTGTAGGGCAGTAGAATAATTCTGGCAGCGCAGAAAAATTTTACGGACCAGTTCCTGACGGTTTAAATAAATATCTTCCAGCAATACACCACTACGCCGTGATGACACACCAATATGCTGGGCCGAAAAGTATAACTCTTTAGACATTTCCGGTAGCTGTGTACACACTACAAAGCAGTCTTCAACCAGCCTTTTATTGCAAAGTTTTTGTCCAAAATCCTGTTCGAGATCAATGACAAAATCAGTTTGTTGTGTAGCAAGATCACTAATAATCATTTTTCGGTCAAGTTTACTGCTCAAAAATTCAATATCGCTGTTCAGCTTCTGAAAATGATGAATCAGTTTGGGGAAAATTAAAGGCTCGATTTCATCGTGAATAGCGATCTTTAAATTGTGAACCATGCCGGCATCAAAATTTTGATGCTGAAGGACTGAAATTCCCTGAAGCGCCAGTAAGGCATGTTTAATAGGTAAATAAATTTGCTCGGCAAAAGGAGTAGGCCGCATCCTCGTTCCGCTACGTATAAACAGTTCATTTTTTAAATGTAATCGTAACCGTTGCAACGCATGGCTTGCTGCAGACTGGCTGATGCATAGAACCTGGGCTGCCTTGGAGATACTTTTTTGCTCATAAACTGCAATGAAAAGAGGATATAAATTGATATCGATATGAT
This sequence comes from Acinetobacter sp. UBA1297, assembly GCF_002307755.1. Taxonomy (NCBI): domain Bacteria; kingdom Pseudomonadati; phylum Pseudomonadota; class Gammaproteobacteria; order Moraxellales; family Moraxellaceae; genus Acinetobacter; species Acinetobacter sp. UBA1297. The sequence continues at coordinate 137,681 of NZ_DBUF01000013.1, read as the reverse complement.
GAAAAATGGCAATGTCGAGATAGGGCTCTTTATGAATTTCATGCATATTTAGGTATTGAATAAAATCATTTGGTTCATATTAAGTTTCGGGCTATGGTAATGTAAATAGAAAATAAGATGATTTCCAAGGATAAAAAATGTTTGAGCTCTCTTCACGTGCACAAAATTTTGTTCAACGTACCCGTAAATTTATAGAAACAGAAATCGAACCTGTAGAAAAAGTATTCTGGGAAGAAGTACATCAACTTAATCCCGATGGAAACTGGAAGAGCTGGCAATGGCCTGAACAGTTGACGGTATTAAAAGAAAAAGCTAAGGCTGCTGGCCTGTGGAATATGTTTTTACCAGATGCTGAGCTTGGTGCAGGGCTTTCTGTACAGGAGTATGCTCATATAGCTGAACTGACCGGCCGTAGTCTGCTGGCGCCTACTGTATTTAACTGTAATGCGCCAGATAGTGGCAACATGGAGCTACTCTGGCGTTATGGTAGTGAAGAGCAAAAGCAGCAGTGGCTCAGTCCATTGCTGGCAGGCGAAATCCGGTCAGTATTTTGTATGACTGAACCTGCTGTGGCTTCTAGTGATGCTACCAATATGCAGGCAACAGCAGTCATTGAAGGTGATGAGATTGTACTTAATGGCCGTAAATGGTGGTCATCAGGTTTAGGGGATCCAAATGCTAAAGTTATTATTTTTATGGCCCATACGCCAGATGAGAGTAAAGACCGGCATCACCAGCATTCTATGGTTTTAGTACCCATTGATACAGCAGGCGTGACTATTGAGCGTATGTTACCTGTTTTTGGTGATTATGATGCTCCGCATGGACATGGTGAAATCAGCTTTAACAATGTACGAGTACCACTCAGTCATTTTATTGGCGGGGCAGGTCAAGGGTTTGAAATTGCCCAGGGACGTTTGGGACCAGGGCGTATACATCATTGCATGCGATGTATTGGAGCTGCGGAAAAATCATTAGATTTAATGATTGAGCGTGGTATGTCAAGAACTGCATTTGGTAAGGAAATTCTAAAACTGGGAGGCAATCTCGAGCGGATTGCAGAAGCACGTGTAGCTATTGATCAGGCCCGACTTTTAACCTTGTATGCTGCCTACAAAATGGATACTTTAGGAAATATGGCAGCTTTAACAGAGATTTCTGCAATTAAAGTGGTGGCGCCTAGCGTACTTGAGAAAGTTGTAGATATGGCTATCCAGATTCACGGTGGTGCCGGTATGTCACGTGATACGGTATTAACAGGTTTCTTTGCACAGGCACGCAGTCTGCGTCTGGCAGATGGCCCTGATGAAGTACATAAGGGTATGATTGCCAAACTAGAACTGGCAAAACGTGGTTATAGTACCCGAAGAAAAGCTTAAAAATTCCAGGAATAGAATAAATGACGGTAATTGATGTTGGTGGACAGATCAAAAAAGGCGAAGAACTAGATATTGAAGCTGTAGAACAATGGCTAAAACAGCAGGGTATTGATCTGCAGGGTAAGGTTGAAGTAACTCAGTATTCGGGAGGGGCTTCAAATTGGACTTACCGTTTGAAGTATGAAAATCTGGATCTGATACTACGTCGTCCACCTAAAGGGACTAAAGCCAAATCTGCACATGATATGGTTCGTGAATATACAGTACAGAAAAATCTGGCACCTTATTATCCGGTAGTACCAGAAATGGTCGCCCTTTGTGAGGATGAATCTGTCATCGGTTGCGACTTTTACGTGATGAAGCGTATAGAGGGTATTATTCCACGTGCCAAACTGCCGCCAGAGCTTCAGTTGGGTGAAGCACAAGTACATGAGCTATGTATTAATGTCATTGATAAGCTCATTGAATTACATCAAGTACCTTATCAGGGAACTGAGCTGGAAAAACTTGGTAAAGGCGAAGGCTATTGCCGGCGTCAGGTAGAAGGTTGGGACAAACGCTATGAAAAGGCCAGAACCATCAATGTACCTTCTTTTAAGTATGTCCGAAAATGGCTGCTGGATAACATACCAGAGGATTCAGAGACCTGCTTAATTCATAACGACTGGCGTTTTGACAATGTAGTGTTGAGTCCGCAGCAGTCCACACAAGTTATTGGTGTTTTAGACTGGGAAATGGCCACCTTGGGTGATCCATTAATGGATTTGGGCAGCGCCTTGGCTTACTGGGTAGAACCAACTGATAATATGATCTTCCGTTCTACCCGACGTCAACCAACTCATTTACCGGGTATGTTTAGCCGCAAACAAGTGGTTGAATATTATCTGGATAAAACTGGCCTGAAACCTGATAACTGGACCTTTTATGAGGTATTCGGTATTTTTCGTTTAGCGGTCATTGCCCAACAGATTTATTATCGTTATTTTCATAGGCAAACTCGAAATCCAGCCTTTAAAAACTTCTGGATCATAATTCAGGCCTTGCATGTACGTGCATTGAAACTGATTGCTCAGCAGAAAATTCATGAAAACCCGCTGGCCCAGAAATATGTACATAAGTTGCAGGAGATCCTGAAAAAATGACTACAATATATCTGGTTAGACATGGTCAGGCTTCGTTTGGCGCCACTAGTTATGACCAGCTATCTCCTAATGGAGAACTGCAGGCTAAACTTCTAGGTCAGTACTTCAATAAGATTCTAAAAGATGAACCTTATGTAGTAGCAGGAAGCATGCGGCGTCATCAGCAGACCGCTCAACTGGCACTTGCAGAATACTTTCCTGAAGTTCCGGTCCAGACATTGAGCGAATGGAATGAGTTTAACCATCAGCAGGTTTTCTCTCGCTATGAACCCCGTTTTAATGAGCCTGCATTGCTCAAGCAGGATGTTGCCAAAGAAAGCAATCCGCGCGCTTACCTAGCTAAAATCTTTGAAGGTGCCATTCAGCGTTGGACAGGAGGTGATTATCATTATGAATATGATGAATCATGGCCTCACTTCAAGCAACGTGTAGAAACAGCACTCGTAAACCTGTGTAATGAGCTAGAAAAATCTAAACCACGTTATGCAATTGTTTTCACTTCAGGAGGGGTTATATCGGTAGCGGTCGGCAAACTTCTGGAGCTTAATCCTGACCGGACTTTTGCGCTTAACTGGGCAATCGCCAATACCAGTCTGACTACTATGCGTCTGGTAGGTAATGAGCCACAATTGCTCAGCCTAAATGAACATCATTTTATCAAGGCTACTCACCCTGAATTACTTACATGGATATAAAAGGAATAAACCATGGCTAAAACAATCTTAATTACTGGCGCCAGTTCTGGGTTGGGCGCGGGTATGGCACGCGAATTTGCACAAAAAGGCTATAGTCTCGCAATTTGTGCGCGACGGATGGAGCGCTTGGAGCAGCTGAAGCAGGAGCTGGAGGGTCAATACGGTATTAAAGTTATTGCAAAAACTCTGGATGTAACGCATTACAATGAAGTTTTTGAAGTGTTTAAGACGTTTAAGCAAGAGTTCGGAGAAATTGATCGCATTATTGTAAATGCAGGAGTGGGTGAAGGCCGCCGTATTGGTAAGGGAAATTTTGAAGTTAACCGTGCTACAGCAGAAACTAACTTTATTTCTGCTTTAGCCCAGTGTGAAGCAGCTGTGGAAATTTTCCGTGCACAAAATGCCGGTCATCTTGTCGTAATCTCATCCATGAGTGCCATGCGTGGCTTGCCAAAGCACCTATCTACCTATGCTGCCAGTAAAGCGGCTGTAGCGCATCTGGCAGAAGGAATCCGTGCTGAACTTTTAAATACTCCCATCAAGGTTTCAACAATTTTCCCTGGTTATATTCGAACCGAACTGAATGAAGGGGCTAAAAAACTTCCATTTGAAGTGGATGAAAAAACCGGTAGCAAAGCACTCGTCGAAGCCATTGAAAGAGAGCCCGTTAAAGCTTATGTTCCAAAATGGCCATGGTTACCCATGGGTATTGCAATGAAGATATTGCCTTTAAAACTGGTGAATAAACTTAGCTAGTACCAAGACTCTCCGGAGTCTTTTTTTGAACAGAATTAAAAAGAAATATAGGTACTGTTTACTGAAATTAACAGCCTGAACAAAGTATGCATGGAACTATATCTGAAACTAAAGTAATTTTTATAAAGATTAGATTTTGAAGACCAAAAAATCAAAGTGCACACATGATTCAGGAAATTAGTCAGTATGCTTGAAAACCAGATTGAAACTCATCCTTTTACACCTTTTTTACCAGAAAATGCAAAGCTGTTGATGTTAGGAAGTTTTCCACCGTCGCGTGAGCGCTGGAAAATGGAGTTTTACTATCCGAACTTTCAAAATGATATGTGGCGAATCTTCGGTCTTATTTTTTTTGAAAATAAAAACTATTTTCTTGATATTGATAAAAAAAGTTTTAATGAAACTTTAATTTGCGAGTTTCTGGTAAATAAAGGTATAGCCATTTATGATGTTGCGGAAAAAGTAATTCGTCTAAAGGGCAATGCTTCAGATAAATTCTTGCAAATCGTGACTACAGTCAAGCTTGAAGAGCTGCTTATGCCGATTCCTGAATGTCATACTCTAATGACCACAGGAGATAAAGCAACAGAAACACTAATTTCCCTTTTACCTGAAGGAACTGAAAAACCCACTATTGCCATGCCGAGTCATACCCATTTTATGGGCAGAGACCTGAATCTATACCGTATGCCATCTTCATCACGCGCATATCCATTAGCACTTGAAAAAAAAGCAGAATTATATGGGAACTTTTTTCAGGAAATTGGCCTGATTTAATGAATATGATCATTTCAAAAGGATCCATATTAAAAAAACGGCCTATATAGACCGCCTTTTTGTTAGACTTTTATAGCCAGCTTATACCAGCGTCATCAGGCTGGCATTACCACCTGCAGCAGCAGTGTTAATACTGATTGCACGTTCAATAACTAAACGCTCAACCGGAATCTGTAACTGTTGCGGCTCTAAGTGAGTAATTCCAACAATTGCACCTTCGCGCTGTGCGATCTGTTTCTGCAGATTCATGAGTTGGTTCTGACTACCATGATGTAACACAGCATCAAAATCACCAGTTTGAATATTTTCAATGATGTGGAATTGCTGACGTATAACTTCAGGTAACCTGGCTGCATGTTTTTGATAGAAGTCATTACCTTTAAGTAAAACTGGTTGACTACCTACCGAGAAAATTGCAATAAGTTGAGCAATCTGTTCCTGCTCACTCTCTGCCAGACTTAAAGTTCTTTTACGTGGTAACACAGCATACTGATTTGATTCTCCGGTTGGTCCCTGCAATTCAAATACTTTCCCTGCAAAGAAGCTTTGCTCTTGGCCCAAAGTATATTGTGGCAGATTTTGTTTTACCCAAGCCAGAAAATCGACATATAACGGATTAGCACTTGTATGGTTCACTGTCTGTACTGCAAACGGCTGTTCCAGTTTTTTAGGCTGACAATTTTGCATCAAGCGGTATAAATAGAGCGGACCACCCGCTTTTGGCCCTGTACCAGATAAACCTTCTCCGCCAAAAGGCTGTACACCTACCACGGCACCTACAATATTACGGTTAATGTAAAGGTTGCCTACTTCTGCATGTTGAATAACCGTTTGAACTGTTTCATCAATGCGTGTATGTAAACCCATAGTCAAGCCATAGCCTTTAGCATGAATGGCATCAAGTAACTGCGCAAGCTGGCCCTGTTTGTAGGTAATTACATGCAATACCGGTCCAAAGACTTCACGTTTGAGTTCATTAAGGTTTGGTAACTCAATAAGTGTTGGAAGAATAAAAGTCCCATCTTTAAACTGGTTTTGCTCCGGATTATGCGCAAACTGGTATACCGGGTAACCTTGTTTCTGCATTTTCTGGATGTGATTTTCTATATTGGTTTTTGCTTCCTGATCAATTACCGGCCCGATATCTGTATTCAGATAAACCGGATTGCCAACCCGTAACTGCTGCATGCCACCTTTTAGCATATGTAAAAGCGGTTTTGCATTATCTTCCTGCACACATAAAATACGTAGTGCGGAACAGCGTTGGCCGGCACTATCAAAGGCTGAGCTCAAGACATCGAGCACCACTTGTTCAGTTAGGGCAGAGGAGTCCACAATCATCGCATTCTGACCGCCTGTTTCAGCAATGAATACCACTGGCTGACCATGACGGGTTACACGACCTGATACAGTTTTTTGCAGAATCTTGGCAACTTCAGTTGAGCCGGTGAACATGATGCCCTGGATACGTGCATCCTGGCTAAGTAATGCCCCTACAGTTTCACCACGGCCTGGCATAAGCTGCAGCACGCTATGAGGAACACCAGCTTCCCATAGCAGTTCAACGGCAAGAGCAGCAATGAGAGGAGTTTGCTCTGCCGGTTTTGCAACTACACAATTACCGGCCACCAGTGCCGCAGCGATTTGTCCACTGAAAATTGCCAGCGGGAAGTTCCATGGACTGATACATAAAACGGTGCCCAGCGGTGTGACTACACTCTGAGCCGCAATTGATTCCATTTGAATAGCATAATAACGCAGGAAATCTACCGCTTCACGAACTTCAGCAAGGCCATTTGCATAGGTTTTACCGCTTTCACGAGAAAGAAGAACCAGTAACTCCTGAATACGTTCTTCCATCAGGTCAGCTGCTTTTTTCAGCATACCTGCTCGCTGGACCGGTGTGGTATTTGCCCAGTCTGATTCAGCTTTTTGTGCCAGAGTCAGCGCCAGTTCTACATCTTGAGCTTCCGCTTCATGTACATAACCCACAATATCCTGATGAGAAGATGGATTTAATACCGTGACCAGACTACGTTCCAGGCTGGAATCAATTTCCTGTCCCAGCATAGGCTGGCTAGACCAGGTTTGATCATGAAAACGGGTTGCTGCATCATTTAGAGCTTTCAATACTTGGTCATTTGCCAGATCCAGACCTTTAGAGTTGTGACGCAGGTTGCCATACAAATCTTGAGGGAAAGGAATAGAAGGATGTTTCTGTCCCAATTTTCCGGTAAAGGCTGCAGTCTCTCTAATTTCCTGAACAGGATTGCGAATCAGGCTTTCGATGCTCAGATTCTTGTCAGCAATACGGTTTACAAATGAAGTATTGGCGCCATTTTCGAGCAGGCGACGTACCAAATAGGCCAAAAGAGTTTCATGGCTGCCGACAGGCGCATAAATACGGCATGGAATGCCCAGTTTTTTATCCTGACGTGAACCTACTACCTGTTCATATAACGGCTCACCCATACCATGCAGACACTGGAATTCATACTGACCCGGATAATATTGTTCCGGTTTAGCCAGTTGGTAAATCGTTGCCAATGTTTGCGCATTGTGTGTGGCAAACTGCGGATAAATCTGTTCAGGTGCGGCGAGAAGTTTCTTCGCACATGCAATATAAGACAGGTCAGTATGGACTTTTTGAGTAAATACCGGATAGTCCGACATACCTTCAATCTGGGCTTTTTTAATCTCACTATCCCAGTAAGCACCTTTAACCAGACGGATCATCAAACGTTTTTCAGAACGTTTTGCCAGATCAACCAGATAATCGACCAGATTGAAGCAGCGTTTTTGGTAAGCCTGAATAACAAAGCCAATACCTTTCCACTGGGCCAGAGATGGCTCGAAACATAGACGCTCTAATAGTTCCAGAGACAGTTCCAGACGTTCAGTTTCTTCAGCATCAATATTAAGGCCAATATTATAGCCTTTGGCCAGCTCGGCTAATTTGAGAATCTTAGGATAAAGCTCTTCATGTACTCGGGTAACCTGAGCACGTTGATAACGCGGATGCAGGGCAGAAAGCTTGATTGAGATACCCGGGCCATCATATACATCTTTGTCTTTAGAAGCCTGACCGATTGCATGAATGGCCTGGCTGTAATCATCATAATAGCGTTCAGCATCTTCAGCTGTGAGGGCAGCCTCGCCCAGCATGTCATAAGAATAGCGGAAGCCTTTATCTTCAAGTGATTTCGCATTATTCAGTGCTTCACCAATGGTTTCACCCGTTACAAACTGCTCGCCCATCATACGCATGGCAACATCAACAGCTTTACGAATAATACCACGCCCGCTACGTGCCAGAATACCTGTCAGGATGCTTGACAGGCTGGTACGGGTTGGTGTTTCCATCAGTTTACCGGTCAGCATTAGCCCCCAAGCTGCCGCATTTACAAACATCAGGTTGCTTTGGCCCAAATGTTCTTTCCAGTTGCCCTGATTAATCTTGTCACGGATGAGCAGATCCCGGGTAGCTGTATCTGGAATACGAAGAAGAGCTTCAGCCAGACACATCAGTGCAATACCTTCCTGCGAAGATAAAGAAAACTCCTGTAAAAGTCCCTGTACAATTCCAGCCTTACCCGAACCTGATTTACGGTCACGTAAACTGTGCGCCAGATTAAAAGCCAGTTCATGAATTTTCTGGTCCAGCTCTGCAGAAAGCTCAGCTGCCTGTAATAGCTCTTCTACCGCTTCAGGCTCCGCACGGCGCCAGGCAGTATTAATCTGTTCTTCAAAATTGCTTTTTTCCTTGAAAGCAGTGATGTAGCCGAAGTGTGGCTGGGCATTTTCCCGAGCGCTGTATGTATCCATTACATTCATGTCAGTATCCGATGACAATATTAAAAACTGTGATGATCAGTCACTTTAGATAATTTTATAATTACAAAATAAATAGCGAATAACTCACTAAAAATAGTTCATAATTTAGTGAATTATTCATGGAAGACAGGGAATTATGCTGGATCGTACAGATTTCAAAATACTTGAACTACTACAGTGTGATGGACGTATTGCCAACAGTAAACTGGCTGAGTTAGTTAACCTCTCTCCCACAGCTGTAATTTCACGGGTACAGAAGCTTACCAAGGAAGGATATATCCTTGGTTATGAAGCTAAACTTAACCCAAACAAACTGGATGCCGGCTTTGTTGTTTTTGTCGAGGTGATGCTGGACAAGACAACCCCAAATGCTCTTGAAGAGTTTGAAGAGGCAATTCTGGACTATCCGGAAATTTCTGAATGCCATTTAATGAGTGGAGGATTCGACTTTCTGCTTAAGGTGCGCAGTGCCAATATGGAAGAATTTCGTAAAATGGCAGGACAGGTGCTCTGGCAACTGCCAGGCGTAAAGGAAACACGCAGTTATCCGGTGATGGAAGAGCTCAAAACCACAACCCGATTAAAGCTTAAAAGTAAAACAGCAGTTAAAAATAAAGGGGCTTAAAAGCCCCTTTGTTTTAGATATGGATAACCGGTTTATTTCTGCTCATGATACAGACGGTCAGCTTCTTCAAAACGATCAGTCACCTCGCGACCTGGCACTTTACCCATCAGGCTAACCAGCATGATCACTGCCCACGCCAAAATGAAACCAGGAATAATTTCATAGATACCAGTTTCAGCAAACAGGTTTTTCCATAAAATTACTACCACTGCACCTGTGATCATTCCGGCTAAAGCACCATTTAGAGTCATGCGCTTCCAGAACAAAGACAGAATAATGAGTGGACCGAATGCAGCACCAAAACCTGCCCATGCATAAGAAACTAAACCTAAAACCTTGCTCTCTGGATTACCTGCAAGAATAATCGCCAACACTGCAATTGCTAGAACCATAAGGCGGCCTACCCAAACCAGTTCCTTCTGGGAAGCATTTTTGCGTAGGAAAGTCTTATAAAAGTCTTCAGTTAAAGTACTTGAACATACCAGTAACTGGCAGCTTAATGTACTCATCACAGCTGCTAAAATCGCAGCAAGAATAATACCTGCTACCCAAGGATTAAAAAGGATCTTGGTTAATTCCATAAATACAGTTTCTGGATTCTGAGTCACTGCACCTGCAAGTTCAGGGTGCTGTGCAAAGTAGGGAATACCAAAAAAACCTGCTCCAACTGCACCGCCTAAACATAGAATCATCCAGGTCATGCCGATACGACGTGCAGCCGGAATTGACTTGACTGAATCTGCTGCCATAAAACGTACAAGGATATGCGGCTGGCCAAAATAACCCAGACCCCAAGCCATGAGAGATAAAATAGCCACTATGCTCAAATTGGAGAACATGTCGAATGCAGCAGGGCGAGCAGTTTCCAGCAGTGTCATAACTTGAGTAGTGTCGCCAATACTTAAAAATGTAATTACGGGTGTTAGTAGTAAAGCAAAAATCATCAGGCCAGCCTGGAATGTATCAGTCCAGCTAATAGCCAGAAATCCGCCAATACATACATAACTGATAGTTGCAATAGCACTGATCCATAGAGCAGTCTGGTAAGACATTCCGAAAATACTTTCAAATAGACGTGCGCCTGCAACCATACCTGAAGCACAGTAGATCGCGAAGAAAATCAGAATAATCATTGCTGATGTAATCCGCAGGATTTTCTTGTGGTCTGCAAAACGGCTAGTGAAATAATCTGGAAGAGTTAAAGCGTTATGCTGGACTTCGGTATGTACCCGCAGACGGCCTGCAACCAGTAGCCAGTTTAGCCAAGCACCAATAATTAGGCCGATGGCAATCCATGCCTCAGAAAGTCCAGACAGGTAGATTGCACCTGGAAGGCCCATGAGCAGCCAGCCACTCATATCTGAAGCACCGGCTGAAAGAGCGGTGACGAAGCTGCCGAGGCTTCGACCACCGAGAATATAATCTGAAAAATCGCTTGTGGCTTTATAGGCATACAAACCTATACCTACCATAGCGATGATATAAAATATAAATGTGATGAGGGTAGGGTTAAACTGTTCCATGCCTGCCTGTCCTTATGCTGTATATGTGCATTCCAGCAAATAGCGCATTATATCTGATTCACCTGGAAAGGCTGTGATTCAAGCACAAAAGTGATTTTTTGTACTGTTACATTTGTAATACAATTTTACATGCAAAATGTTACTTTGTGTAACTTTAGTTACAATAAATTTATTGTAATGATTTATAAAGATTAATTTCTAAACTCATAACTATAATTTTGCATTAATGTAAAATAGTGAAAAAATTTAACTTTTATATAGCGCTTCAAATAGAAAAGTTCAAATTTCTGCCAAAAGTTACATAAAGTTACGTTAGTTGCAGAACTTGATAAAAATTAGTAAAAACTTTCCAAATGTTTCATATTGTAAGTAGTGAAAATTATAACAAGTCCTATTATACTTCTATTGCACTATAATTGTGCACAATTTAAGAGTTAACGGAATGAATATTGGACAAAACAACAGGTTTCGCACCGAAAAGGACTTATTAGGCACCAAAGAGGTGCTTTCTTCAAGTTACTATGGCATTCATACTTTAAGAGCCTTAGAAAACTTTCAGATCTCTCAGCAGAAAATAGGTGAACAGCACCATTTCATCCGCGCTTTGGCTCAGGTAAAAAAAGCTTCAGCACAAGCTAACCAGTTTTTTGGGAAACTTACCCAACAGCAGAGTCAGGCTATTCAGGCAGCATGTCAAAAACTAATTGATACTCCAGAGAATTGGGAAAAACATTTCCCGCTAGATGTCTATCAGGGCGGCGCTGGTACTTCTATTAATATGAATACCAATGAGGTAATTGCCAACTTGGCGCTAGAAATGACCGGTCATGACAAGGGCTCATACTATATTATTCATCCCAATGACCATGTGAATAAATCACAGTCAACGAATGATGTCTATCCGACTGCTTTAAGAGTTGCGACTTACTATGCTTTAGACCAACTGTTTATGCAGGTCGAAAAATTAATTACTTCACTTGAATATAAGGCAACTGAATTTCGTTTTGTCTTAAAGATGGGGCGTACCCAACTGCAAGATGCAGTACCTATGACCTTAGGGCAGGAATTTCGTGCTTTTGCTACTCTGCTTAAAGAAGATGTACGTTTAATTCAAAAGATGCGCCAGCTATTATTGGAAATTAACCTGGGTGCAACAGCGATTGGTACCGGTGTAAATACGCCACAGGGTTATGCGGCTAAAGTGGTAGAATGCTTAAAGGAAATTACTGGTCTGCCGCTTTCGGGAGCAGAAGACTATGTAGAAGCAACCAGTGACTGTGGTGTATTTATTATTCTGTCGAGCAGCTTAAAACGTCTAGCGTGCAAACTATCAAAAATTTGTAATGACCTGCGTTTATTAAGTTCGGGACCACGTACCGGGCTAGCTGAAATCAGTTTACCTGAAATGCAGGCAGGTTCATCTATTATGCCGGCTAAAGTAAATCCTGTGATTCCTGAGGTGGTTAACCAGATTGCTTTTAAGGTTATAGGTAATGATTTAACCATTACCTTTGCTGCTGAGGCAGGCCAGTTACAGCTTAATGTTATGGAGCCTGTCATTGCGCAAGCCTTAAATGAATCAATCGGGCTACTCACCCAAGGCATAAAAACACTGGATGAAAAATGTATACAGGGCATTCATGCCAATGAAAAGACCTGCTATGAAGCAGTAATGCGCAGTGTTGGAATAATTACCTTGCTTGAACCGATTCTTGGTCATGGTGCGTGTGATGAAATCGGTAAGCAGTGTATTGCTGAGAATCGTACAATTCAGGACGTAGTTTTAGAGAAAAAACTGCTGACCGAAAAACAGCTGGAAGAAATTTTCTCATTTGAAAATCTGGTGAGTGAAGTATTGTCCGGAAGTGCTTCACAAACATTAGACCAGGTAAGCTAAATAATTTAGGCTAAAGTAATATTTTTAAAATCCAAAAGGATAGCCCATGCAGCTATCCTTTTATATTAATCAGGTTAATCCTGATATTCTATATAGTCCCATAGATTTAACCGGCTTTTAATTTCACGGCGAATATGAGGGAGCTTTATCAGTAAAGTCCCCTCAATCCATAATGCCAAAGCCTGACTGGTTAATGGTTCTCCAGAAAGTTCTACAAGCTGGGCGCCTTTAACTGTCACTATAACGTGTTCATTGCGATAGTCTTCAATACCTTTAAAAAGTATTTGCAGCTCATAACCTGTATCGACAATTACCCACTCTAGCTCAATCTGGATATTTTCACTGGATTTTAAAATAGCCTGACCTTCAAGAATATTACTGTCAGAAGCCAGGCAGTCATATTCCACACGGATTTTGCTCAGGAACCATTCCTGTCCACCTAAGTCATCCAGAGTTTTCTTGGGCGTTAAAATATCATTTAAATTAAATTGCCGGCTTAAATCAAAAAATTGCATTACGGGGAGATGTGAACTGTAAAAGTGGCCATCTTAAAAGATCAGGTCGTCAGGCACAACTTTTACAGTATATAAATGCAAATTTTGAAAATCAGACTTACATCATCCATTCAATAGGCAGTCTTGAGACAGTATCCATCATGAAGCGCTGAAAACGGCTAGTCCCGGGTTCATTCTGATGTTCTACCACTTTGCCGTCCTTTTTCTGTTCTAACCAGACAATGTTACCTTTTTGATCTAATTTGAGCTTATAAGCAATCTGGGGAAGGTGCTTGTCGAGATTTAATGTAATCTGTTTTTGTAAAGCTTCAGATTCAATAACCAAGCCTACTTCTGTATTCAGATTAACTGAACGTGGATCAAAATTGAATGAGCCAATAAAAACCTTGCCGTCTACATCAAAAAATTTAGCATGCAAACTGGAACTGTTCTTGCCCTTAGAGGGTATTACGTTACCGGTAGCGACTTCATACCAGGTACGACGCTTTCGCTCCTGATAAGGCTTAAATTCATAAAGCTGTACACCATGTTCAAGCAGACTTTTACGGTACTTTCCGTAAAAGGCATGGACCAAAGCAACATCATTGGCTGGCAGAGAATTGGTTAGAATTCTGACATTAATTCCATTTTTAGAAATATTAGAAAGGTACTTCTGGCCGATTTCTGTAGGTACAAAATAAGCTGAAACCAGTTCAAGATGGTTTTTAGGCTCACCCAATATAGAAATCATCTGGTTATAAATCAGTTCATTGCCAGTTGCTAGTCCTTTAATTTTCTTGGGAGAGTCTGCTACAAAATATGCTTTGGCCCAGTTGATCGGGCGTTCCTGCAAATATTGGTTAATCAGTTCCTGAGCCTGAGAAATCCGTTCTTCCGTCGGGTTGCGAGAATTTTCAATCAGGTCATATTCTTTACGTAATGCAATTAACTGGTCAACCGTACCGAAACCGAGCAGCTGTTGTGATGAGTAGCTCAATTCATGCAGCCAAAATTCTGCAAATACTTGGTTAGCCTGCTCAACAGCTTTACCAGAAAACAGAATGTCCATGTCGGTAAACTGGAATTCCTGACTCGCATCAAAGTATTCGCGGCTAATATTCCGTCCACCTGTTACGGCCATGACTCCATCAGCAATAATAAGTTTATTATGCATACGCTGATTGACATATTTCATGCGAAAAAAATAGTCCAATACCCGCAAATGCCGGTATTTGTAAGGATTAAATATTTTAATTTCAAAATTTGGATGCAGACTGAGTACTTTTAAGGTCGGGTCGAGCTGTGTACCATTCTGATCATCAATTAAAAGCTTTATTTTTACACCACGATCAGCTGCTCTTAGGAGTTCAGCAAACATCAGGTGCCCAATAAAATCATTATTCCAGATATAATACTGTAATTCTAAAGTATTTTTTGCATTACGAATCAGGTGGATACGTGATGCTATACTACTAAATGCATCTTCCATGGCCAAATAGGCAGTGAGTCCCTGTCGGATTTTTTCGTCTTTAGCATCATCATTAATCCAGGGGCGAGAAGGCGTATGTTTATGCTCCGTATATTCCGAGATATTGGGAGGGAGCTCACAGCCAGTTAAACCCGTCAATGTCATACCAATAATTATACCTTTCAGATGATTATCTAATTGCATTTTAATTATGTGTCACGTATCTCTTTCACATTTAAGATAACATCATGCCTGAGTAAATACTTGAATGTTTTAGCGTATTAGAGTTACTGTTAGGTATTAATTTTTCAGTCAGCCTTACAGATTACAGGATGAAAATGTAATGAAATCACGTGCAGCAGTCGCATTTGGGCCAGGTCAGCCCCTGGAAATTGTTGAAATAGATGTTGCTCCGCCAAAAGCTGGTGAAGTACTGGTTAAAATTACACACACTGGTGTATGCCATACTGATGCTTTTACTTTATCAGGTGAAGATCCGGAAGGCGTTTTTCCAGCGGTTCTAGGGCATGAAGGTGGCGGTATTGTAATTGAGGTCGGAGAAGGGGTTACTTCGGTGAAGCCCGGTGATCATGTTATTCCGCTCTATACTGCAGAATGTGGCAAGTGCAAATTCTGTACTTCAGGCAAAACTAACCTGTGCCAGGCAGTTCGTGCAACTCAAGGTAAAGGCTTAATGCCGGATGGTACGACCCGCTTTTCTTATAATGGTGAGCCTATTTATCATTATATGGGTACGTCTACATTCAGTGAATACACTGTAGTAGCAGAAATCTCTCTTGCTAAAATTGATCCGGAAGCCCCACTTGAAAAAATGTGCCTGCTCGGATGTGGTGTAACGACAGGAATCGGTGCAGTACATAATACGGCAAAAGTTGAAGAAGGTGCGACTGTCGCGATTTTCGGTTTAGGTGCAATTGGACTGGCAGCTATTCAGGGTGCAGTGCAAGCCAAAGCTGGCCGTATTATTGCAATTGATATTAATCCGGACAAGTTTGCACTGGCTCAGGAAATGGGCGCTACTGATGTTGTCAATCCGAAAGACTATAGCAAGCCTATCCAGGAAGTCATTGTTGAGATGACTGATGGAGGAGTTGACTATAGCTTTGAATGTATTGGTAACGTAGACATCATGCGTGCTGCACTGGAATGCTGCCATAAAGGCTGGGGCGAGTCAGTCATTATTGGTGTTGCCGGCGCCGGTCAAGAAATACGTACCCGTCCATTCCAGCTGGTAACAGGCCGGGTATGGCGTGGTTCGGCTTTTGGTGGCGTCAAGGGGCGTACCCAGCTACCAGGTATGGTACAGCAGGCAATGCGTGGTGAAATTAAAATTGATCCATTCATCACGCATAATTTACCTTTGAGTAAAATTAATGAAGCTTTTGATTTACTGCATGAGGGTAAATCTATCCGTACAGTGATTCATTTTTAATTTCAGGCAAACCTAAACTTTATAATCTAAAAAATAAAAAACCGGGAACTTTCCCGGTTTTTTATTTATTTGAAATTAAACAGTGGCTAAACTCTTTTTCAAAACAGCAGCCATTGCTTCAGCCACATAATAAATATTTTTCTGGTTTAGACCTGCAACACACATACGTCCGCTTCGAACCAGATAAATACCGTATTTTTCCTTAAGCAGATCGACCTGTTCAGCAGTCAATCCGGTATAACTAAACATACCGTTCTGGTTTACCAAGTAGTTAAAGTCTTGATCTGGTAATGCGCGACTTAATTCATCTTTTAGAATCTGACGCATTTTTTGGATACGGGTACGCATACCTTCAACTTCAGTCAGCCAAAGGGAGTGTAGTTCTTCATCATTGAGCACATTTTCAACCAGTAATGCACCCGTTGTAGGGGGGCTAGAGTAAATACGGCGAACGGTAGCCTTGAGCTGGCCCAGAACGCGCTGAGCTGTTTCTTGGTCGTCACAGACAAAGGAAAGTCCGCCAACACGTTCACCATATAGCGAGAAAATCTTGGAGAATGAATTGCTGACAATAAAGTTCATTCCTGCCTGATCCAGTGCACGGATCAGATAAGCATCTTCTTGCATGCCGTGGCCAAAGCCCTGATAGGCGATGTCCAAAAACGGAATCAAGTTTCCTGTTTTCAATACTTCAATCACCTGATCCCACTGTGCAGGAACAAGATCGGCGCCAGTCGGGTTATGACAGCATGGATGCAATAATACGATACTTTGTTCTGGCAGTTGCTTTAAGGTATCTAGCATACCCGCAAAGTCCACACCACGAGTTTCAGCATCAAAATATGGATAGTAATGTGTGTTGATACTTGCACCATTGAAGATGGCTACATGATTATCCCAAGTTGGATTACTTACCCATATTTCAGACTCAGGAAAGTATTTCTTAAGAAAATCTGCACCCACTTTAAGAGCGCCTGATCCGCCTAATGTTTGAATTGTAGCAACACGTCCCTGAGCTCGAGCCGGACTGTTTTCAGTAAACAGCAAGTTTTGAATAGCTTCACGGTAAGGTTTGAAACCCTCCATTGGCAGGTACAGTTTGGTCGTATCGTTTAGCTTGGCAATATGTTTGTACGCTGTTTTAACGGCTTCGAGCTGTGGCACAATACTATCTTCATTATAATAAAGTCCAATACTCAGGTTTACCTTGTCTGTACGGGTATCCGTATTGAACTCTTCCATTAGAGACAGAATCGGATCACCCGGATAAGGATTTACATGCTCAAACATTCAATTACTTCCTTAAGTCGTACAGCCTTCTAACTGTACTCTGTTAAAAACTGCTCCAGCCCATCATCCATGTTCTGGAGGGGATTTACTGGCTCAGGTATCAGTTTCCAGAACCATATTATGACGTTGAAGTGCCTTGCGCTTTTTAATCTGATAGGCGATCAGCAGGCACAACAGCCATCCTGGGATCATCATAACTGCAATACGCATATCTGGCGTCATTATCATAATGCCTAAAATACCAATCATAAAGACTATACAGAGATAGTTTGTGAATGGATAAGCCAAACTTGGAAATTGCGTGGTTTTGTTTTCACGTATCATCTGTTTGCGGAATTTTAAGTGAGTGATAAAAATGACCATCCAGTTAATAACGATCGCAGCAACAACCAGCATCATCAGCAGACTAAACGCTTTCTCTGGAAACATGTAATTGAGCAGTACACAGAGCAGGGTAACAAAAGCAGAGATTAGTACGGCCGGCACCGGAATACCATTTTTGTTAATTTTACTCAAAAACTCAGGTGCATTACCCTGTTTGGCCAGACCGAGCAGCATGCGACTGGTACAGTAACTGGTACTGTTATAAACAGAAACTGCTGCTGTCAGTACTACAAAATTCAGTACAGTCGCAACTCCCTGACTGTTAAGAGAATCAAAAATCAGCACAAACGGACTGCCGCCTTCGGCCATTTTGTTCCATGGAAATAGCGATAAAATTACTACGAGAGTACCGATATAAAAAATTAGGATACGGTAGACAATCTGGTTAATAGCTTTAGGCAAGGTTTTCCCGGGTTCGTGCGTTTCTGCTGCAGCAATACCGACAAGTTCAATACCACCAAAAGCAAACATGATTACAGCCATGGCCATAACCAGACCACTGATGCCGTTCGGAAAAAAACCACCTAGTGCCCAAAGATTGCTGATGGTCGATTGTGGTCCTGCGCTACCGGTAGTGAGCAGATAGCTACCGAAACCGATCATACAAATGATCGCCACCACCTTGATAATAGCGAGCCAGAATTCCATTTCACCAAAAAATTTGACATGAAGCAGGTTAATGCCGTTGATCAGAATAAAAAAGCCTAAGGCGGTTATCCAGGTTGGAATTTCAGGCCACCAGTAGTGGATATAAAGACCAATTGCACTGAGTTCTGCCATACACACCAGTACGTTCAGTACCCAGTAATTCCACCCAGACATAAATCCTGCGAATTTTCCCCAGTACTTGTAAGCAAAATGGCTAAATGAACCGCTTACCGGTTCTTCTACAATCATTTCACCTAACTGGCGCATCATCAGGAAAGCAATCAGTCCTGCTATTGCATAGCCCAGAATAACTGAGGGGCCGGCCATTTTAATTGTTTGAGAAATTCCCAGAAATAGACCGGTACCGATTGCTCCTCCAAGAGCAATCAGCTGAATATGACGATTCTTTAAACCTGCGTTTAAATCACCTTGTTGAGGATTATCCATATGATCCTTTCTTCCTTGTGTTTTTCGTATTCGTAATAATTTTATACTTAATTACGTATAACATAATTTAAACCTTGAGAACATAGCCGATTTTTTAAATTTTTGACTGAAAAGTCTAGTTATATTGTTGGGTTAGTCATTATATAAAAATAAGTTATTGTTTTAATAAATAAAAATTATTCATAAATTTTATTCTAATTGCCATTGAGCCTGTATCTTTATATGACATGAGAAAAGTTACTCAACGCTAAAATTTTTTCTTTTGGCCAAGTCTGTGATGAGCTAAAACATTCAGCTTTAAAGAAGAAAACTATATTTTTCAGTTTTTTCCAGCTTTGTCGGGCTTGGTGATTGCTAAAAAATAATGAACTCTCTATGATCAGGCAGGCTGAAACTTGCTAAAGTCTCAGCATGAAAAACCGGAATAGACGAGCGAAGACGGATATTTAAAAAGGATGAAAAGGGTTAAAACATGAGTGAAGAAAAGGTCTCTGGTGGTGTTCAGTCTCTAGAAATAGGACTACACGTATTCAATTCACTGGTAGAACATAATAACCCCATCATGCTGAAAGACCTTTCACACAAACTCGGCATGCATCCTGCTAAAGTCCACCGTTATCTGGCCAGTCTGATACGCATGAATTATGCCAGACAGCTTGAAGATGGCCAGTATGGCCTTGGTGAACAGGCATGGCGTCTAGGTTTACGTTGTATCCAGCATACGGACACCTTGCAACTGGTTCAAAGCCAGATTTATGAAATGCAGGGCAAAATCGGTTCAAGTATTCAGATTAGT
The DNA here is from genome assembly GCF_002307755.1 of Acinetobacter sp. UBA1297. NCBI lineage: Bacteria > Pseudomonadati > Pseudomonadota > Gammaproteobacteria > Moraxellales > Moraxellaceae > Acinetobacter > Acinetobacter sp. UBA1297. The sequence goes on along the minus strand of NZ_DBUF01000013.1, from coordinate 118,073 downwards.
AAATGGTCGCCGCGGGGCCCTCTGGTTGTCCAGTCAATTGAATCGTTGCATCCGGTATCGATCGTGACGCGTGTAGGCTCAATCATGCCATTAGTCAACTCTGCTGCGGGCCGGATCTATGCGTCTTACTTGCCTGAACATCTGGTGCGGCCACTTATGGAAGAAGAGTGGAAAAAACATACCTCATCAAATAAAACACTTTCCCCTAAAAATTGGGAAGAGTTCTTAATATTAAAGAATCAGATACAGGCACAAAAAATGTCGGTGGCACAAGGTGATCTTCTGACCGGGATTAACGCAGTTGGTTTACCTATTTTTAATACTTACAATGCTATCGAGTTTTGTATTGTGGTAATTGATAGTGAAGATATGCTGCCCATTCAAGCGAACCATGAAAAAATTATATTTTTAAAGCAGATGGCCGAATCAATTAACCAGTACATCCGTGAAAGATAACTAACTGGTTAAAAACAAGAAGGCGCTATTAGAGCGCCTTTTTATTTTATAAAAATATCAAAAAATGCAGGGGAAAACTCCTGCATTTTCTAAACATAGGAATTATAAATTAATCAGTTATACTGAGTACACCGCGTTTAATTTGATCGCGCTCAATTGATTCAAACAGGGCTTTAAAGTTGCCTTCACCAAAGCCGTCATCATCTTTACGCTGAATAAATTCAAAGAAGACTGGTCCGATCATATTCTCAGAAAAGATTTGAAGTAGAAGACGTTTTTCGCCGTCTTTAGTATTACCATCTAGTAAAATGCCACGTTTTTTCAGCTCTTCTGTTGGTTCACCATGATTTGGTAAACGCTCAGGCAGCATTTCATAATAGGTTTCTGGTGGCGCCGTCATGAACTTGGCTCCTAAGTCATGTAGCTTATCCCAAGTCGAAACCAGATCATCTGTGATGAATGCAATATGCTGGATACCTTCACCATTAAAGTCAGCCAGGAATTCGGCAATCTGGCCATTTCCTTTATCACTGTCTTCATTTAATGGAATACGAATCATGCCATCTGGAGCAGTCAGGGCTTTTGATGTTAAGCCAGTGTATTCGCCTTTAATATCGAAATAGCGGATTTCCTGGAAGTTGAAAATCTTTTCATAGAAATTAGCCCAGTATTCCATACGGCCTTTATAAACATTATGGGTCAAATGATCAATTTCATTTAGACCAGTTCCAACCGGATTTGCATCTACACCTTCTAGGAACTCAAAGTCACTCTGGTAAATATCCCGATCAATCAGGAAAATTGGCATACCACCAATCCCTTTAATCGCCGGGATATTCAGTTCCATTGGACCTACCTTGTTTAGCATTGGTTCAGCGCCCAGCTCAAGCGCCTTTTTATAAGCCTTTGCAGCATCTTTAGTTTTAAAACCCATAGCACAGGCAGAAGGGCCATGCTCATTAAAGAAATAAGATGCGTATGATTCTGGCTGATAGTTTAAAATAATATTGATATTGCCTTGGCGCCATAAATAAACATTCTTAGACTTGTGGCGGGCTACTTTAGTAAAACCAATCGTTTGAAACACCTGATCTAGTTCACCATCCTTCGATACGAATTCAATGAAAGCAAATCCGCAGAGTTCTAAAGGATTTTCTAAAACGTTCATACAACTTCCTCTTGTTGTGTTCAAAAGCCTGTTCAGCTTTTGCCTTCTACCTGAAATTATTTTTAATTCTGAACATGAATTCGGATTGGAAATATAGAAATACTCAAATATGTTTTTCTACTCTTAAGCATCCGAGCCTGTTACAGAGTTAAAATTTTTAGTGAAATTTTCAGAATGTCCCATAATTAATTCTATTGCTTATTTCCATGCCTTAGATAAATTACAGACTACATCCCATTTGTTTCAATGATACTCAAAACAAAAAGTTATGCAATACATAATTGAATTATGTAGTTTGTAATTTAGGCAATAATTATATAAGTGCATGTTGTCGCTAAACAGGCTAAAAATTTTTCCTTATAGAGTTTAACAATTGTTTTATCTAGATTTTATTCATTAAATCTTAATCATAAATAGAAGTTTATTTAATAATAAATAATTTTTTTAGTTTAAGTTCTTGTCAAAGAAACAATGTACGCGTATTTTAGAAAATAGATATTTTCTCAAACATTGGTACAAGATGTTAAAGCAACCTGAACTTATGAACGCATATTATTATTTCTGGCAGTTTAAATGATTGCCTGAACGTGTTCGGGCAAATAAAGGTTGCCCATCAAAATTAAAACCTGATCGGCAAACCTGATCAGGTTTTTTTATGTCTTATAGATTGATAATTATGGAGCTTCCCTCATGTATACATTTAACTTTACTTATTTTGGCAATTTTTATTGGTTTTATTTTGGCCAGCACATGCAATCGCTTAGATCCCTTACGCTCAAATAAATCATCGGACTGAAATAAACAGTCCAGAGGAATAACCAATGAATGCTCTCAATACTGCTTTAAACCAATCGGCTACAACAGAAAAAACTTTAAGCCTGCCTCATCAATTAAAAGCACAATATTCTTTATCTCCTGCATTAGCCCGGCAAGTTGCTGAGCATCGTACAACTATACAAAATATTCTTTCAGGCGAAGACTCTCGTCTTATGGTAATTACAGGACCTTGTTCTATTCATGATCCGGTTGCTGCACTCGAATATGCCCAAAAATTAAAACAGCTCCAAACTAAAATTTCAGACCAGATTTTTCTGGTCATGCGCGCTTATATTGAGAAACCTCGTACTACGGTCGGCTGGAAAGGGTTTTTATATGATCCATATTTAAATGGTTCTTCAGACTTGCAGTCAGGCCTGGAGCAATCTAGAGCTTTATATCTGCAACTCATCAGTATGGGTTTGCCTATTGCAAGCGAAATTTTAAACCCGATGGCTACGGCATATTTTGATGACCTATTGGCTTGGGGAGCCATTGGCGCACGAACCAGCGAATCACAAATTCATCGAGAAATATCCAGCCATATGCCGTACAGCATTGGTTTTAAAAATGGTACCGATGGTTCAATTCAGATCGCTCTAGATGCGATACAGTCAGCCAGAAACTCCCATCAGTTCATGGGCATGAGCCAAAATGGCTTACCTTGTATGTTAAACAGTCTGGGTAACAAGTTAGCACATTTGATATTACGTGGTGCAAATTCAGGCCCTAATTATGACCTTGCATCAATTGAACGGATACGTGCCCGTCACAAAGCTGTGCTTCCGCCTTTAGTTATTGATTGCAGTCATGGCAACAGTTCTAAAAATCCTTTATTACAGACCTCAGTACTCCAGCAGATTATTGCTGAGCGTAGTGAAACTGATGTACGAGGAGTAATGCTGGAAAGCCATCTTGTAGATGGAAACCAAGCAATCTCCTGTAATATGATATATGGTCAGTCAGTCACAGACGGTTGCTTGGGATGGGATAAGACATCTGCCTTGTTGCTTTCTGTTGCAGAGCAGATGCGCTATGAATGTGTAGTATAAAATATAAATAAGAGCAGGGGCCCGTATACTTCAAGAATACGGGCTATATCTGTAAATTTAGGATTGTAGGGGTTTCTGTCTGTCTACAACAAACTTATAAAATATCAAGCTTAAAGCGATAATAAAAGCACAAAGCAGGTACATCACCGTATAGCTGTACAATGCAACTACATAGCCCAGTAATACAGCCCCTAATGCTATCCCTGTATCATATAAAGTAAAGAAGGTTGAAGTCGTATGGCCAATACGATATCTAGGCGAACGCTGGATTGCCAAAGTTTGTAAACAGGGCTGAAGTGAGCCGAAACCCATACCGATAAATATTGCACTGATCATTAGACCGGTTAAAGTTTCAATCTGGCTAAGAAGTATCAAACCGATAATAAAAAGAATGATAGATGGATAAATAATGATATTTGGGCCTTTAATGTCATATAGTCGGCCAGTAAATGGACGAATACTCATCATAGCCACAGCAAATACTACAAAAAACAATCCAGCAGAGCTGAGTAAGCCTTTAGTTTCAGCAAAAGTTGAAATATAAGACATGATACTAGAGTAACCTAATGCCAGGAGCATAACCATCAGGGAAGCAGGTAAGGCACGTTTTTCAACAAAATCCTGTAAGCTGATTTTCTTTTTCTCAGTAACTTCAGGTAATTTTTTAATTTCGCGAATGGGGATAAGCAGGCAGAAAGCAAAGCCTAGACAAATAATGGTTGCTAAAATCAGCGCGACGGTAGTGTAGCCTAATGGTTGAATCAAGCTAAGCCCTAAAAGTGGACCCAGCACCAGCCCCAAGTTTATTGACATAATAAAATAGCCCATGCCTTCGCCTTTACGTTTTTCTGGAATGAAGTCATTGGCAATCGGTACACAAACCGTAGTAAGAATACTAAACCAGATACCATGCAGAAAACGGATAACCAGCAGAACACTAAGATTGTCTGCCAGAAGATAAGCGAATGAAAAAAGACAAAAAATCAGCTCAGAGACTAAAAAGGTCTTTTTCTTGCCAAATTTTTCAATGATTAAGCCACTAAATGGTCGCACTACAATAGAAGAGACCATAAATAGAGTCATGGCTAAACCAGCCTGAGCTACAGTACCATTCAGGTCACTTATAATATAAACGGGTAGTACTGCAGTTTGTGCGAAATAAAATATGAACAAAAACATGTTATTGAATAAGCAAAAAATAAAGAACTTATTCCATAACCGAGAGGAGTCTATGGATGCCATGATAAACCTATAATAACCGGGAGAGCATGACTTGAGACGCAGAGAAATTGATATTTTTTATAATAGGAAAAGAGGGAGATAAATAAAAAGTAAATACGTCATAAAGTCATATAACCTGTAAATTATAAGTGAAAGTATGTAAATTGTATAGAGACGATGAACTAAAGCAAGATTATGAGAAATAGCGATTAAGCTACATATGATATATAAATACAAAAACAGCTTCTTCTACAGTGTATGAGTGAATCTCAAGCTATGTAAAAGAAGCTGATGAAATTAATTTTTAAAGTCCAGCTTCATAAGCTGTATTAGAAAGTAATGTGTCTACATCTTGCATATTATCTGGACGAATTTTATAGATCCATCCCTTACCATACGGATCTTCATTGATAAAGTCTGGATCATCTTCAAGTGCACAATTGATTTCTACAACTGTGCCTGAAACTGGTGCATGAATATCAGAAGCAGTTTTTACGGATTCGACCACACCAGCCTGTGCACCTGCTGTAATCTGACTGCCAACCTCTGGCATTTCTACATAGACCAAGTCACCTAAAGCATCTTGAGCGTGGTCGGAAATACCGGTAACCACAAGATCACCTACAATTTTTACCCATTCATGTGTACTTGCATACTTCAGTTCCGAAGGATGATTCATGCCGATTCCTCAAAAAGTTTTAAAGCATTTTTGCTTTGTGTTATACAGGTTTTTGTTTAAAAACTAAAGTCTATAAATACGGATCTTTACGCCAATTACTAGGACTGCGGCCGCTCCAGCGCTTAAAGGCGCGGCTAAAATTGGCAACGTCAGAATAGCCCAGCTCGTCGGCAATCTGTTCAAGGGTATAATCAGTCCGTGAGAGAAGTGATGTAGCATGCCGGTAGCGCACTTCATCAACCAGACTAGAAAAAGAGGTGCCTTCAGCAGCCAGTTGGCGTTTTAAGGTACGGTCTGACATATGCAACCGATCGGCCACGCTTTCTATACTAAGATAGTGCTGTTCTGAATGAGTGAGGATATCACGCACTCGCATAGCCAGACGTCGGCGTTCACCCAAAGCAGAAAGTTCAGCTTCACACTGGTTAATTGCGATTTGACTGGCAATTGGGTCAGCATTAACCATTTGTAAACCTAGAAATTTTTTATCAAAGCTGGAAAGTATGTGTGGCTGATTAAAACGGAAATGATGTGAAGGCATTTTGGCTAAATAGCGGTCAAATCCTTCAGGCTTGGCAAAATCAAAATCAATTTTTCCTTCAAGGTTATTAATGCCAGTAATAGCCTTGGCCATACTGATAATACCAATAGTCAGGGCAAGAATAATTTCGGTCCTTAAAGGTTCAAGTTGTATGTCACACTGTAATTGCAGGGTTGCCTTATCACCAAAAGTAGAAAAATAAAGCTGTAGAAAGGGCATACGAAGTTGAATAAAACGTGCAGCAAGAACCAGGGCTTCAGATATATTACTGGCTGTCATGATTGCATAGCCAATAAAGCCATGAATTGAAATTCGCATTTGGGTACCAAGATGGTAGCCTAAAGATCGCTCGCCTGTAATTTTTAAGGCATGTTTTATCAGTTCGTTGGCAAGAGGAGTTGGAATACGGTATTCCGGGTGTGCGAGCTGTTCACTACTAAAATGAAAGGGGGCAAATAAAGTCTCTGCGCTATAGCCCCAGCGTGACACCACATCTAGCAATAACAGGCCATATACCCCTGGAATACCTACATCTTGCCGGGATGAAATTATCTCCATGCGCTATCCATTGCTCTCATGCTTTTCAACGTGCTGTTTACATCTTGGCATGAAATTAAACTTTAAACTAGAAGAATTGTTGGACAAATCAGTTGCTTAATTTTCAATTGCTGCTTTTTTAAATACTACTATTTTTGTAGTAGAGATTAATAGGAGATCCTGAAATTGGTTATAAGCCTGAGTGACATAAGTAACAATACCCCGATCATTTTTAGTTCTGGATGGAGTGATTGCTGTAATTTCGACTTCAACATGAATGCGATCTCCCGGTCTGGTAGGCTTGGGCCAACGTAAACTGGTTTCGGTACCAATTAAACCGCCTGCTACCGGAAAGCACTCTGTCCATAAACGCATGGTAATTGCAGAGGTGTGCCAGCCACTTGCGGCCAGACCTTGAAAAACAGGATGCCGGCTTGCTTGCTCTTCATCCAGATGAAAAACCTGTGGATCATATTGAGTGGCAAATTTTTTGATTTCTTCAGCAGTCATTTCATATTCACGGCTGACAAAACGATCACCAATGTGCAAATCTTCTAGATAAAGCATTATTCTGTGTCCTCAAATTTTTTTGGCATTTGCTGTTCAACTAAAAAGTCACCAGTTTGACGTTGCCATAGTTGAGCATAAATACCATTTTGCTGAATCAGTTGCTCATGAGTACCCTGTTCAGCGATCTGGCCCTGATCCAGTACAATTAAACGGTCCATCTGGGCGATGGTCGAAAGCCTGTGAGCAATTGCAATGACTGTTTTTCCAGTCATAAGAGCGTCTAGACTTGACTGAATGGCAGCTTCGACTTCAGAATCCAGTGCACTGGTAGCTTCATCTAAAATCAGAATAGGTGCATCTTTTAAGAATACGCGGGCAATTGCAATACGTTGACGCTGTCCACCTGAGAGCTTGACACCACGTTCACCCACCTGCGCATCATAGCCCCGACGCCCCCCCAGATCAGTTAACTGAGGAATAAAGGTTTCTGCCTGAGCTTTACGTACAGCTTCATACATTTCCTCATCAGTTGCATCTGGCCGGCCATATTTAATATTTTCTGATACGCTACGGTGTAGCAGAGAAGTATCCTGAGTAACCAAAGCAATATTAGCGCGCAGGCTGTCCTGAGTTACATTCTGGATATCTTGGCCATCTATTAAAATACGGCCATTTTGAATGGTATAAAACCGCAGCAACAATTGAATAAGGGTTGACTTACCTGCGCCAGAACGGCCAACAATCCCGATTTTTTCACCTGGCCGAATAGTAAGATTCAACTGATCAATTACATTTTTTTCATTATAAGCGAAAGATACATTATCAAAACGAATTTCACCCGCAGTTACTTTTAATGGCTTGGCATCTTTTTTATCCTGTATTTCTACCGGTCTGCTTAAAGTTCCCATTCCATCCTGAATTGTTCCGATATTCTCAAAAAGGGCAGAAATTTGCCACATGATAAAGAATGCCATACTGTTAAGCTTCATAATCATGGCTGTGGTTGCGGCAACCACTCCAAGACCGGCTTTACCTTCTACCCATAGATGAATGGCTGTTCCCAATACACCTAGAAAAAGTACAGCACTCAGCATATTTACACTGATTTCAAATTTAGCTCCAAGACGCATTTGCCGATATACTGTCACCATAAATTCCATCATGGACTCTTTGGCATAACGACTTTCACGGCCGGCGTGTGCAAATAGCTTGACAGTCTGAATATTGGTATAGGCATCTGTAACACGTCCAGTCATGACAGCACGGGCATCAGCTTGCTGTTTTGACACTTTACCCAAGCGTGGAATAAAGTAGTAAGCTGCGATCATGAACAGAAGTAACCAGACGAGTAGGGGTATCATTAGAACAGGTGAAATACCTATAAACACAATACTGATCGTAGTGAAATAGACCACTACGTAGGCCATCATATCGCCTAAAATAACCCAGAATTCTCGTACTGCTAACGCTGTCTGCATGACCTTGGCAGATAAGCGCCCGGCAAAATCATTATGAAAAAAATCGAGACTTTGCTGTAAAAGAAAATTGTGAAAACGCCAGCGCAGACGCATTGGGAAATTGCTATATAAAATCTGATGTTTAATAATAGACTGCATACTGGCAAAGAAGATGTTGGCAAACAGAAAGCTGGCCAGAATCAGCAGATTGGTTTCATGATTTACATAAAAAGTATCAGGTTGGCTTGTACCTAGCCAGTCAACCAGTTGTCCTATTTTCGAATAGAGTAAAGCCTCAAAGCTTGCGGCGCCCGCAGTTACAAGGACTAATAAAAAAATATAAGGACGCAAGCCTTTGGTCGCCTGCCAGATAAATGGAAAAAACCTTCTTGGTAATGGTTCGTAAAGACCTTCAGTGGGATAGGCATCGACACGCTTTTCGAACCACTTCAACATTATTTTTTCCTCTGAATACAATATATTAACTAATATAAGTTTAATTCAATTTATAGGAGAGATAGAGATTGATCAATCATTAATTTAGCCATATTCCGCCATATAATAATATTCAAAATATGAGTTTTTTAGCCGTACTACACTTAATTTTACGCCATATAAGAGAAAAGATAATGGCGTAAATTGTGAATTCAACAGGAAAAACAGATATGAAAAAATTATTAGCTAGCGGTAGACTTGAAAAGCTGGTGCGATTTTGAAGGATAAAAAAATCTGCTTGTAACTTTACCGGAATAATAAAATCAGGACTTGCTGAGCCGCTTATGTGTATACATCTGTTGATCTGCTTCTCTGATAGCAGCTGATAGACCAAAAGTCGGATGACGCATAGCCAGCCCGATTGAAGCACTAATCTTTGCCTTTTCAAAGGCCTGTGTAATGCGATTAACCAATGATTCAGCACCTGAATGATCATTTTCAATACTTAGTATGGTGAACTCGTCACCTCCTAAGCGGGCTAGAATATCATTATTACGTACATTATCACGCAATACGACAGCTGTCTTGCGAATTAACTCATCACCAGCCTCATGACCCAGATGATCATTAACAGTTTTAAGATTGTTGAGGTCTATCATAACCACAGCAGCAGGGTGACCTAACTGCTTGCAACGTTCTTCTTCTGCATTTATTAATTTATCCCAAGCCCGCCGGTTATATAAACCAGTCAAACCATCACTCATTGCTTCTACTTCAAGACGCTCACGTTGTCTGACCTGTTCAATTTCACGCAGTTCAGCCTGTAGAATCCGGCTTAAAAGCTCTCCAAAGACTTCGATCAGTTTTGCTTCTTGAACCAGTTCAGGCGCTTGCGGGTGAGGGTCAATCGCACAGAGTGTGCCAAATAAATGACCATCTTCACTTACTAAGGGCTGTCCAATATAAGCCTGAATCTCTACCTGTTTCCTGATAGGAGCGTTTAGATATAAGGGTATATCATCAGAACGTGGTGCAATTCTTGGTGCATTACCTGTGACCATATGTGAACAGAAAGAATCTGCCCAGCGAAAAACTTGTCCAGGTTGAACATTATAGCCATGATCTTCACTCTGCAGCACGATCCAGTCATCGCCTTCAACCCGTGTAATCATCCATAGATTAAAACCGAAGCGGTCATGAAGATAACGTAAAACAGCCTGGCCTGCTTCCTCAAAGTTTTTCGAATATGAAATACCCATATAACCAGCCTTTATATCTCAAGATTTAACTTCTATAACCTTAATAGGGTGACCTTGACCAATTTTCAAGATTCCACTGCCACTGTTAAAATGAATCGATGTGTTTCCATTTTCCAGTCGTATACCATTTTTTGTTTTAACCCGCTTAAGATAATAAACAATGCCTCTCTGATCAGTAAGTTCCGCATTTTCGAAATTATTTGTGGTTTTGAGAGTGACTACTATATTATCAGGATCTATGAATTTGAGTACCTGTTCCTCTTCATTCATATTTATAACCTGTTTAGATGTCATCTGGGTAGCTACTATTTGATTTGGAGAGATTTGAACAGCATAGGATCTACTCCATACATAACTTAATAAAAGTAATGCTATAATAACATTTATATATCTCATGCTTTTATCTTCTCAATAATATAAAAATTAATAAAAGATATACAAAAATTCTAAATACTAAAAAGCATAAAATTAAATATTTGTCTATGAAGACTACTTTTTTAGTAAATAGATTTCAAAAAAATATATAATGAAGCATTATTAAACTTTAAATAAAAACTATTAATCTAAAAATATTTATTCCTTTTCTATATTAGATAATAAAAAAATACAGAATAAAATATGAATATTGTATATAATAATATTTTTATATTTTAAAAAATAAAATGATGAATAAATTCTTTCTTCTGTCTACCGTATTTTTCTGCTTAACAGGGTGCGCTTCTGTGTCTTATCCAGATCAGAATAGGATTTTAGAAGAAACAATTAGTTATTCTACGTCACGTTGTTTTGGTGCCTGTCCGGTGTATTCTGTAACAATTCAGCCTAGTGGAGCTGTACATTTTAACGGGGAGCGGTTTACAAAAGTTATCGGAGAGCGAAATATCACTGTTTCCCCCGGAATCTATAAAAAGCTTTCTAGTCAATTAAGCAGATATAAGCCCGCACCAGGAAAAGTAGAAAATAATTATAATTGTGTAAATAAAGCTACTGATCATCAAACGGTTAGTTTTGTATGGACGGATAAAAGTGGAGTAGAAACAAAGTTAGACCATTATATGGGGTGTATGAATTCATCTGATAAAAGTTTTAATCAATTTATCGAACAATTACCTGAAATGCTTGGAATTAATGATTTAATACGCTAAAAATAAAAACAATCTAAATTTATAAAAAATTAATCTTTTATGTAGGTTCTATTTATATAAAAGATTAATAAATATATATTTTTAAGATTAGTATTTTATGAATTTTAGTTTTATACATTTTAATATTAACAAGGTCTATAAAATAAAAAGATTTTTTATTTTCAAGTTTTATAGGGTATTAAAACTGTACATAGAAATATCTTATTTGATTACGAAACCTAAGACTTAAAAAAGCTTTTTATAAAAAATAGCCTAAGCATTATTTCTAATAATGAACCTGATTGCGACCTGCAATTTTAGCCTGATAAAGTTTTGCATCAGCTATTTCAAAAACTCTTGCTACTTCTCTCGAAGTTTCTGGCCAGAATGCGATACCGATAGAAATTGTTATCGGGCTGATACCATCGTTTAAGGTATTTTCCATTTTCTTTCTTAAACGTTCAGCACTTTTATATGCGTTTTCTATATCAGCTTGAGGCATAAGCACAACAAATTCCTCACCACCATAACGACAGCATAAATCATTTTTCCTGAAGTTATTTAAAATATGTTGAGCCGCCTGCTTTAAAATTCTGTCACCCTGAGCATGACCATAAGAATCATTAATCTTTTTAAAATAATCAATATCTATCAGTAAAACTGCAAAGTGAGTCTGGGTACGAGTCATTTCCTCAATAAAGATTTCTAGTCCTCTGCGATTAAAAAGGCCAGTAAGTGGGTCAGAATTAATATGAAAATTCATTTCATCAATTTTATGACTAAACTTTTCTACACTGGAAAGAAGGGAAAATTTGAATTTTTGCTCTTCGTAGTACCATGGTTTGATCGCCTTAATTTTCACTTCAGTTTCTGGCTGATTTAAAGAGCTGGCAATTTTGGCGAGGTCATGAAGAGGAGAGGCCTTCCATACCAGATAAAAAATTAGGAGATAAAAAAGAAAAATTCCTCCAGACACTCTGGAAATAATTGATTTCGCGCGTTCAAGTAATTCATCTGTAGGCTGTTGTGAGACTACAATCCAGTTAGTGGTGGGAATATGCGCGAAACCGACCAGATTCTTTACTCCCATACTGTTTACTAATTGAATTTTACCGTTCTTCTTTTTATTCATATAAGTCAACCCTGTATTCCCAGTTATAGTTTGACCTATTCTTTTCATATCAGGGTGAAATATAATTTTATTATTCTGGTCTAATACATACATATAACTATTTCTATAACTGTATTGAATGGTCAGTAGCTCATTGATGATATTTTTTTCTTTCAGATAAATTGCTGCACCTACATAGCCTTTGTAGACATGGTTATGGTCAAAGATAGGCTGGGAGATAAAAACAATTAAATTATTTTTAACTGAATAATATGGAGGAGAAACATAGGGTTGCTTATTTTTTAGAGATTCTTGTGTTCCTAGTGACATTTGAACCTGTTGTTTGCTCAGGTTCAGATAATCAGGAGTATATTCAACAATAATTCCTTTAGAGTTACATATAACTACAGTATTGAAGTGATGTGATTGTCTCCTAAGACGATCAACTTCTGATGCTCTTACAGTTTCGTTGTTAAAAAACTTTCCTATAACTTCAGCACTATATTTGAGCTCATCCAAAGCTGTCTGAAATTGACCATCTGTGTTTAAAGCAATTTTAGAAGCATATTCATAATTAATTGAAAGTGAGTTTTCTATTAATTCCTGCTTGAGAATGCTATAGCTTATAAGGAGAGAAATAACAAATAAGGCTGAAACCGCTAAAATAGTTAAAATTAAAATTAATTTCCTTAAATTTAGCTTAAAGTAATTTTTTAAATTATAAGTGAGCATAGATGAGCTGACATTAAGGTAGAGTACATCTCTCATACTACTGTATTTAATATTACTGAATATTTATTCTTTGTTTCTATAAGTTAGACTATAGGTAGGATCAGAACAGTTCTTATAAATTTTATTATATTGCCGACGCATATATAAGAGCGTAATTTATTTAGTTAGACTGTAGTATAGTTAAGTTATTAAATGAAATCTGGCTATAAATTTTTTAATTAAACCAGATATTCATATTTTTAAGTTTTAGTTTTACCTGACCGTTTATGCTCAAACATATTTTTATCTGCTGCGATTGCTGCTTTGTTAAGGCCATGATGAGGTCGCCGCGAAGCAACTCCAATAGCGGCATCTATTCCGGCTTCTTTAAAAGCCTCCTGAATACGGTGAAATAAAGCTAAAGCACCTTCTTGATCATTTTCTATACTTAAAATACCAAATTCGTCTCCACCCAAGCGAGCCACAATATCTTTACGCCTTACACTGGCACGAAGTACAGAAGCTGTTTTCTGAATTAATTCATCGCCGGAAGTATGCCCCAGACTGTCATTAACAATTTTTAAATTATTGAGATCAACAATAAGAATTGAAGCAGGGTGTCCATGCCGTTTACAACGGTCTTCTTCGGCAGTGACCAAATTATTCCAGGCTCTACGATTATATAGCTCAGTCAAGCTATCTCTTAATGCTTCAGCTTCAAGTCTCTCATGCTGTCGAATTTTCTCGTTTTCACGTAGCTCAGTTTGTAAGATATAACTTAATAACTGTGCAAAAAGCTCAATCATTTCAGCATATTGTAAAATTGATTCTGGTTGTGGTTGTGGGTCAACTGCGCATAATGTACCGAACAGGCTGCCATCTTCATTAAGCAGGGGCTGACCAATATAAGCTTCTATATTGACCTGCTTGTTTATAGGTGCATTAGCATACAGAGGAATATCTCTAGAGCGAGGTACAATTCTGGGTACTGTTTCCGTCACCATCTGCGAGCATAGCGTATCGGTCCAGTTCAGGACTTGGCCTTGCTTGACATTATATCCATGATCTTCACACTGTAAGATGATCCAGTTTTTACCTTCTACTCGGGTAATCATCCACAGGTTAAAACCAAGATGGGCATGCAAGTAGTGCAGGACAGCTTGCCCAGCCTCTTCAAAACTTTTGTAATTAAATCCATTTATCATATATTTTATTTACCTGATTAATAGCTTCTGTTCAAAATGAATAGCTAGAGCTTACTTACTTTCAAAGTTGAACTTATTCTTGCAGAAAACTATTTTTCTTAAACTTTAGTCTTTTAAAAGCTTATATCCTTAAGAGAAAATTATGCTATCAGCCCTTATCATACAAGAAGCTTTTCAGTAAAAATTCATTTTTAATTTTAAGAGAAGGATTAATTATATTAAATAGATGATCATGAAATATAAAATTTATAAGAATACAAGAGGTTAATTGTGTTTAAAATCCATTTAAATAAAAAAATATTTTATTATTTTGTATACATATTAAATTAAATCATACAAAATTAGTCAGAATTTATTAAAGAGAAGGTAAAAATTGTGAGGATAAGATTAGTTGCACTTTTCTTATTATTTGTTGGTGGATTATTCTATTATGCTTATAAATCTCAGCATGAACATGTACTTAAAAGAAGAGCGAATATTATGTCTACAGCACCTTTCCATACTTCTCCAGACCGTATTTATTCAGGAAAAAACTTTAAATTTACTAAAATTGATCAAAATGGACAGATCATTTTTAAGAGAAAAGAAGAATGAGCTCAATGGCGGTATGTATTTTAATCATTGTATTTTCTGAATTAACTCTATAATTTTATATAGGTAAAATAGGGCTGTATATTAATTGAGCTTTATAAATATTAGTATTATAAAATTTTCTTTAGTATTTCATCTGGTGTTTAAATTTTTAATATTAATAAGTGTCGTTTAAATAATGCATAAGCCAACGCCTGAGATAGTAAAATAGAATGAACTTCTCACAATACTATAATTTAAAAAATAAGTACTTATATAACAGGCTTCGTTGTAAAAGCCTGTTATACAGTGTGTAAAAAATCAGGAATGTTCAATAACTTCTGCATTAGACAAGACTTTCCAGTCTTGCCCAGAAGGGGCTTGATAAACCTGTAGTCCAAATTCTCCAATAATGGCAATCAGGTGGTCAAAAATATCTGACTGAATGGCTTCATAATCTACCCATGAAGTTGTATTACTAAATGCATAAATCTCAAGGGGAAGTCCTTCACTGGTAGGTTGTAATTGACGCACCATAATTGTCTGATGCTGAGCAATACCTGGATGCTGTTTTAAATAAAACTCTATATAAGCACGAAATGTACCTAGGTTTGTCAAGCGACGCTGATTATAAATAGCCTGATTGCCAAGCTGCTGGTTAAATTTTTGAATTTCACTTTCTTTAATATTCAAATACTGGTCAAGAAGCAAAAAGTCCTTTAGCTTTTGCTGCTCTTCATTCGTCATAAAATGCACTGTGCTTTGGTCAATGTAAATAGCACGTTTGATACGTCTTACACCGGCATTGCTCATACCACGCCAGTTTTTAAAAGTATCAGTAATCAGTTTATTGGTGGGAATAGTCGTAAAGGTCTTGTCAAAATTTTGTACTGTGACCGTATGTAATGACATATCAATGACATCGCCATCCGCATTTAATGACGGCATCTCAATCCAGTCTCCGATACGTACCATATCATAAGAAGAAATTTGTACACTGGCCACCAGTGAAAGAATAGTATTTTGAAAAACCAGCATCAGCACAGTCGCCATAGCGCCGAAGCCTGCTAACAGAGTAAATACATCTTTCTTCAGGAAAGTACCCAAAATCATTAAAGCACAAACGATATACAGCATTAATTTAACCAGCTGCAAATATCCTTTGATAGGCTTGTTTTTTGATTTTGGATTACGCTGATAAATCAGGTTAAAAATATTAAGAAGTTCACTCAGAGCCAGCGCTAGTGTAAGGAAAATAAAAGCCTGTGCTCCCATTTGTACAAAAGTTACAAGCTTGAGCGAAAGATGTGGAACCGTAGTGATGCCATTCATAATGACGATAGCCGGAACAATATTAGCTATACGACGAATTACACTATGTTCAGCGAAAATACTGCTATTGGCAAACTTCATCTTGCTGATGAGCTTGCGTAAGCCTCTTACTACGACCTGTTTGGCAACAAAGTTAGCCAGAGCGGCTAGCAGAATAAGAATGCCTAAGGATGTCAACATCTCTAGCCAAGGAAACTGATCCGACCAGTCCTGAATATTTTGTATAAAAGCCAGCTGTTCCAAGCCGTTTACCCCTACAATTATGATTAATTGTATGATTGTAAAAGTTTATTGCTTGAAACAGGCTATAAACAACTTTTTATATACGTTTTATTAGCAAATTGAAACTTTATAGCATTACCTCAGGAAGAGGTGTTTTACCACATTAAATCATCAGGAATAACATATGCTGCATATGGATCTTCTTCATCAGTTGATTGATCATTGGCCTGCGTACTATTATGTAAAATAAACCCTTCCATGCGCGCATCAATTTTTTCTGCCAAGGCTTTTGGTAAATAGGCATAGCTGCCATTATCTCGTGCAATCATTAAACTGCCTAAAACCAGTGCATTATAAACCTGTTGTGAGATATAGACTTTTTTGATTTTGCCTTCATCGATAAACTGATAAGTTATATCGCCGTCAGTTTCCTTGATCTTATGATGAGAGATCATTTGGACAATATTGGCCTTTAAAGTTTTTTCTTCAAGCTGACGCTGTTTTTCCTGATTTAGGGCCTGATCTTTAGCTAACTTTTCCTGTTTTTCATGCTCAATTTTTGCCTTGAGTGCAGCCTCGTCACTTTGACCGGTACGCTGTTCATGCTGTGCCTGTTTGCTCAGCTTTTTTGCTTTTTTATTATCTACCAAGCCGGCTTTTAAAAGTTGGGCCTGTAGTGCATTTTTAACCATGTTTGATTACTCCCAGCTTGAATGCTGTGTAGACTTATGACGAAAGTATATAGACCAGTAGATGATACTGAGCGATAAACTCAAAACTGCCGGTACGAGAAATGACTGTAATTTTAGATAAGGATAAATCAGACTGGCAACAATACCACCGATTAAAAAGCCGAAGAGAATAAGTAAATGAAGAATAATACGACGCTTTCCAACGCTCAGGCCACGTAAGCGATAACCTAGCGCCAACCCAAGATCAGTTAATACCCCTGATAAGTGGGTAGTGCGAATGATTGTACCTTTATAATGACTGACCATTGCATTTTGCACGCCCATTGCAACACAGGCCCACAATAAAGCATATCGCGGGAAATAGGGTAACAATAGCCAGCACAGGAAAATGAATAGCGCAACCAGACTAAGTGGCAAACCATAACGGCGTCCAAGCTGAAAGTGACTATTTCCAAGAATCAGGCCACTATAAAATGAACCGATAACATAGCAAAGGACCACCAGTATCAGGTACAGAACACTAGAGGGTTCCCAATTAATCAGGCTCATGGCCAGCATACTAATATTACCGGTCATATGTGAGACAGACTGATGCAAGACAGTCACCAGTCCAAGTACATTAATCATGCCCGCATTGATTGCGAGTAAAAAAGCACCTATTTGAATCCATGCAGGCAGTTTTTGAAAAGGCATCGCTATACTCGCGAATTATTGTCCTTTCAATAGATTAACGCATTCCACGGTCAACAGCAGCAGTAAATAGTACATCAGTTGATGAATTTAATGCAGTTTCAGTCGAGTCCTGAAGCACACTGATCACCATTCCGATTGCAACCACCTGCATAGCAATTTCAGATGAAATACCGAACAGGCCGCAGGCCACAGGAATCAGTAGCAATGAACCGCCAGCAACCCCAGAAGCTCCACAGGCCGATACCGTAGCAACCACGGAAAGGATTAACATGGTGGAAAGGCTGACCGGTATGCCTAAAGTATGTACAGTCGCAAGTGTTAGCACAGTAATGGTGACCGCCGCACCTGCCATATTGATAGTAGCACCCAGGGGAATAGATACACTGGCAGTTGCTTCATTTACACCCAAACGTCGTGCCAGGTCGAGGTTAACCGGAATATTGGCAGCGGAACTACGGGTAAAGAAAGCAGTAATGGCACTTTCGCGTAAACATGTTAAGACTAGCGGATAAGGGTTACTGCGGGTAACAACTGCAACCAGCAAAGGATTAATGATAAGAGCAACAAAAAGCATAGTGCCAAGCAGCACTGCTAAAAGCTGTGCATAACTTTCCAGCGTTTTTAAGCCAGCATCAGCGAAAGTTGCAGCAACCAAACCGAATATACCCAATGGAGCAAAGCGGATTACAATTGCGATCACTTTACTAATGGCATTGGAAACATCAGTCAGTACCACACGTGAAGTCTCAGACGCGTGTCGAAACGCCAGCCCCAATATGACAGACCACGCTAAAATTCCAATAAAGTTCGCTTCACTCAGGGCCACAACTGGATTGGCAATAAAGCTCAATAACAGGTTTTTCAGTATTTCTCCCAACCCTCCTGGAGCCTGTATTTCGAGCTGACTTGGCACATCCAGGAACAATGTACTTGGAAACATTAGACTGGCAAAGACAGCACTAAATGCAGCTAGAAGCATACCAACCATATACATCATTAGAATAGGTTTGATATGTGCAGTCTGACCCAGTTTGAAATTGGCAATGGAAGCCATAACTAAAACAAAAACCAGAATTGGGGCAACTGATTTAAGTGCCTTAATAAAAAGATCACCTAGTAAGCTGAGATAGGGAGCTGCTTGAGGAAAAAGCCAGGTTACCAGCATGCCCAGAATAATGGCAATGACAATTTGAGTAACCAGGCTTAAGCGAAATAAGTATGAGAACATAGGAAAGCCTTATGAGACCTATAAGGGCCAAAAGTACAAGCCGGCTATTTTATACATAAAATACATAAAGCTTGAAATTAATTTTTACTGACCCGTCCATGGTCTTTCGAATGATATAAATATAATAAAAGCTAAATACTTTTATCACATTTGAATATCCATAGATTACTTGCATTATTAATATTTAAATTTTAATGGGGCATTTCAGGCAAAAAAAGCTCTGGTGCCAAGTTCTGCATTGCCTGAAAGTGAGAGAAAAAAACCTGGCCATTTAAATGCTGTAATAAGGGGGAGTCTTTAAGCTTATCCATAACAGGGCCTTTGATTTCTGAAAAATGCAGCTGAATATGAAGTTTAGCGAGCTCTGCATTTATTTCCTCAAGCATTTCCAGTGCACTTAAGTCGATAGCGCTAATGCTTGAGCAGTTAATAATGACATGCTCAAGCTGGGCATTTTTACTTACTTCAATAATGATATAGCCTTTTAAGGTATTCGCATTTAAAAAGCTCAGGTTTTCATCAATACGGATCGAAAAGATTTTGGGGCTGGTTATAACCTGATGCCGTGAAATATTACGGAAATGTTGTGTTCCTTTAACCAACCCAATCACTGCAATATGAGGACGGCTAATTCGCCAAAGCATTAAAATAAATGTAGAGATAATTCCGATTATCAGACCGGTAGAGATATCAATGCAAATAACACTGAAAAATGTAATCCACATTGCGATGCCATCTGCTTTGGAATACCGCCAAGTTTCAAGAAATGGTTTAAATTTAACCAGTTTCCAGATAGAAACAATAATAGTTGCAGCCAGGATAGCCAGCGGTAAATCTCGCAGGAACCCGGTAAAATACATACTAACCAGAATAATAAACAGCGAAGAGAGTACGCCAGCCATTGGAGTACGTGCACCAGCATCGGCATTTACAACTGTACGTGACAAACTTCCTGTTACGGGAAAGGCAGAGGTGACTCCGGCACTAATATTCGCCAAGCCAAGTGCGATAAGTTCCTGATTACTGTTCAGGTTACTACGCTGCTGCAATGCAGTGGCCTGGGCAATTGAAAGAGACTCTACAAAGCTGATCATTGCAATAAGAGCAGCACCAGGAAGCAAATCAATTACCATTTGCATGTTCCAGTGTGGTATAGCAATAGGGGGGAAACTTGAAGGAATTTCTCCTACAGTTTTAATGCCTGCCTGCTGCAAGTTCAGAAAATACATCAGTCCAATCGAAACTATAACCAGAATGAGGGGTAAGGCACGAATCAGAAAAATCAGTGAACCTGCTCTGGTTTTTATAAAGGCTGAGTTTAAAAAGGCAGGAATATATACCAGAAACAATACAGCAGTGATTCCAAGCGCCAGAGTAGCAAAGTTGCTATAACGTACATACTGCCAAAAAGATACCAAGAATTCTGGAACATTATTGGTTTGTAAGGGAATATCAAACAGAAATTTAAATTGGCTTAAGGCAATAAGCAGAGCTGAAGCAATAATAAAACTTTTTATAACCGGATGACTAATCAGCTGAATCAGAAAACCAAAACGGAATATACCTAAAAGTAAAGAAATAAAGCCGGTGAGTAGCGCCAGCAGACAAGCTGCTTCAATATAAACTGGCGAACCTACTTCGTATAGCGGGGCAAGGGTGCCAAAGACCATCATGGAGATAATAGCAACTGGACCAATTGAAAGCGTTGGACTGCCACCGACCATGGCATAAATAATCATGGGCAGGATACTGGCATACAACCCCATTACAGGAGGCAGACCGGCGACCATGGCATAGGCCATACCTTGTGGTACCAGCATTGCAATAACAATTAATGCTGCCAGTAAATCTGATCTAAATTTTGGTCCGTTATATCTACTCAGCCATTGCCATGCCGGAAAAAGAGAAGGTATAGATAAACGACGCATAGCCATATAATAGCCTAAATCACATTTTTTCATATATTATGCATAAAAAGTGATAAAAAGTCGCTTCTTTTAAAAGTGCTACTTAATAAACTGCTATTAATTTACTGAATATATAGAATTTTATTATTATTTTGGACAATAGAGGTCATAAAGTGTATGTAAAACTTGAGTTAGTTTCTGATCTTTAATTGAATAAAAAATCTGCTTTCCCTGACGCCGTGTGATAACTACATCACTCTTACGTAACATCATCAGCTGTTGAGATAAGGTAGGCTGAGTAATTTGAGTTTTTTCTTCAATTTCAGAAACGTTTAATTCTTCTTGAGCTAAATGGCACAAGATTAATAGGCGATCTGTATTGGCCAGCGATTTTAGTATACTCACGACGGTGTCAGCAGAATCGCGCATGACATCGATTTGGAGAGCAGGTTGCATAATCAAATCCGTTAAATTGAGTGCGCCATAGTATAAATGTACTAAGAGAAAATAAAGATTAATTAAGAAGAATAATTCATGGCTTTTGATGAAGAAGTTAATCAGTAAAACTGATACATGATATATATAAATTCAAGTTTTTAATTTGAAAAATATACTTTTTCTTTTTTAAAATCAATTCAGCGTGTAAAAATAAACATATTAATAAATCTTTTTACTTAAGAATGCTACTACCTCATAAGCTGCTCAGGTATAACAAATATGGTAAACCATTCAAAAAGCTATAATCTGGAGTAAAAAATGGCTAAGAACCAGACTAATGAAATTGAAATTAATATCGGGATTTCCACTGAGGGCCGCAAGAAAATTGTTGAGGGATTATCCCGTCTTTTAGCAGATAGCTATACTCTATATCTGATGACGCACAACTTTCATTGGAATGTTACGGGCCCAATGTTCAGTAGTCTGCACGCAATGTTTATGGAGCAGTATACAGAACAGTGGAATGCACTTGATATTATTGCTGAACGTATTCGTGCTCTTGGATTTCCTGCGCCCGGCACCTATAAACAGTTTAATGACCTGGCTACAATTAAAGAAGTAGAGGGTGTGCCTACTGCTGAGGAAATGATCCGTTATCTGGTCAATGCTCAAGAGGCAACTGCACGCACTGCACGTGAACTTTTTCCTGTCGTAGACGAAGTAAATGACCAGCCAACTGCTGATGTATTAACCCAGCGTATTGATGTGCATGAAAAAACTGCCTGGATGCTGCGTAGCCTGCTACAGTAAAAAAGCTTTTTAGAGCCAAACCTGCTCTATTTGAGCAGGTTTGGCTCTGGCTTTAACTTATAAGTAAATTTCAGGCGGGTAGGGCGTATTATCATTTATTGCAGAATAATATTGTTCTGCCAAAAAAAAGCCATCTGGTGCATTCTTGATATCAATTGTAAGGGAATGAGCCATAACTTGTGGATATGCCCAGATTAACTGTTTCATTAACCCAAAAGTTTCATTGTTCTGCATATCTCCTAAAATCCTTTGCCAGATAGCCCTATGGTAAGGTTCCTTATTATTGAAACCATAAAGATATGCCAAATTCTCTGGTGGTACAAAACCTGCCAGATAAGCTGTTTTGTCACTAGGATATGCTAATTCATCTAAGGTAACTTCCATAATTGTATGGTGGGCTTGTTCCAGGTTGTTTTCTAAAATCCAGTCATAAGCTTCGACTATAATATAGTCAAAATTAGGGTACCTATAGTATTCCTGTGGATAGTTGATACTGGTTAACAGAGTGGGCTGCTGAGTACGTATAGCAGGTAAGAATAATAAGGGACAAAACTGCGCATCTGGATAATTCTTTTTGAGAGCAATGCGGATATCCTGACATGACTGGCCTAGCTTCATTCGTAGCCACTGTCTGAATTTTTCATAAGATGTACCAGTCTGGTAGACTGATTCAAAAATGTCTCCTAAATCTGGTGCATATAGGCCTGTATCTTGGTTAAAGGCTAATCGCGTAGAGTAGTCATATATGCAGGGTAAGTTGGTTGCAGGATTATACCACCACCAAGGTTCTCCAATCTGCATATTGACCTGGCAGCCACCTATCTTCATAGTTTCAGCGAATTCCAGAAAACCTTTTTGTAAATATGCCATAGCATTTATATTACTAGGACTGAAAAAATAGCTGGGTGGCTCATAAGCCGTTTTACCCACATTGTCATGAATGTCTCTCTGTGCCCAATATTCGTTGGCAGCAAGAGAGTACATTTCAAAGCTTAAGCTGAAAACAGGAGCAAAGGCTGCTTCATGCAATGCTTTAGCATAAACCTGATGCCATTTTAACGCACATGGATTAACTACATTTACACCTGTAGCAAGTGTGTCAGGAATCTGCCATCTATTTACTTGTATGTCCCAGTACATGTCTGGATAACGTGACATTCCGCAATAATGATTAAGTAACCCCCGATAACCAAGCGCCACAATATTATCGACTATACGTTGAGGATTTAAATCATAATGATCATCATAACTGGTACATATACCTTTATGATGTGCAGATACTACTATCTGTTTAAGTTCTAATTGTGTGTTAGTTCCTTGAACTGTAGAGTTGGTGATTCTGACATAACAAAGTTCAGGATCAGGCAGTGGATAAGGCAAAGTCGCAGGATTATAACTGCTTGCTACCACATTCAATACAATACGCTGGATATGATTGACTGGAAAAGGAATGGTCGCATTAAAACCTGCTTTTACAGTATCCCAGTCAATCTGGATATGAGCCTGTCTGGACACAGGCTGATCTGCATAATTGAAAAGCGGAATATATGCTATTTGTTCAATTTCATTTTCCAGATAATATACTGCTAGCGTAAGTGCCATCTGTTCATTATTGATCATAGGCATGTGTGTAGAAATTTCTATATCAAAATCCCAGACCATACCACTGTAGTCATATAGTGTTTCATAACTTAAAAACTGATGATCTTTATGATCCTCAGAGTCCCAGATAATACCTATAAGATCACTACTGAGGCGGGGTTTGAATAGTACTTCAAAACCGTTTCTGTAATTGGTAAGACTAAACGACGCTGTATCTGGGCCTTCTACCCGCCAATAATGAGGATGAAAACGTGGCAGGGTTAGAGTTGCCCATGAAAGTTGAGGGGGTATTTTCTGATAGGGAAAAGCATTTTGCATAACCGGCAGCCTTTTAATAAATTAAGACGGTTTTCCAGAGTATATTTTTCAGATTTTTGGAAGTCGTATTTAGATACTAAAGAGGTATTATAAAAAAACCCGTTTTAATTCTTTGATTTTGTAAGATAAGAATGTAATTGATACTTATAATTGAGCATAAATCAGAATATATCTCATGTAATTATTATAAAGCCCATAATTTTTTAAATTATGGGCTTTATAATAAATTCAATAGGTATATCAAATTAGAAAAAATTGAATACTCAAAGAAATAATCATAAATAAAACAGCTAGTCCTGTAAACTTATACTTTATATTTTGAACCACTTCCGGTTTAGGAACAAAACTGTCGCGTCTTTCTATATTAATAAAATACTTTGCATATTTATCCATGAAGAATGATGCAATAGCAAAAATAGCAAATGTATTGGCCAGATAAATGTGTGGAACTTGATCTGCCCTGAATATAAAAAGGAATAGCCACATACCTATAGGCGTTAAAGTCATATAAGCTAAATCGAACCAGCTGCTCATATTTACTTTTACTTTTGCTTTTAAGCGGCAAAGCGTATCGAAAAGAGTAATTAAAGCAAAAATAAACCATACATTCATAAGTAAAAAGAATGCAAGCTCATAAGTCAGGTCACCTTTTTCTCCAGACATTCCCATACTGACCAGCGTAACTGGCATGAGACTATAAGCGATAGACAGCAAACCAATACGGGTAATGTTACCTGTAACAGTACTTGAGAGATGTTTTTCCCAGCGTAAAAAATAAGTCCGGATCATGGCGATATATCTTTAGAAATAAATCAGATTAAAAAAACTGTTGTATTATGGTAAAAAAAGATACTTTTTGCACGAGAATTGAATAATTTTTGTGTATCTAATACATAAAAATTTTTAACATTTTGATAATAAGGTTAAAAATATTAAGCCACTATATTTTTCACAGAGATTAATACTTGTTACAAGAAGGGGCAGGGAGCTTATACAGAAAGTTAAGGACAAGGATTCATTTTCATTTATAAATTAAAACAATAAGCATATAAAGAAATAAGGTGATATATCTATGACTAGTTCTAAAAATTAAATATATATGTTTTATATAATTAACTGCTTATTAAAGTTAACTTTGATTTTTAAAACTTGTTAATTTGAATTTAGTCTGATACTGATTTTCACGATAGATCAAGTCACTTGCGTTATTTTGAAACATATCAAATAAAGGAATATTCAATCATGAAGAGAATGACAAGCATAGTTTGGATTGGGTTAAGTTTGGGAGCATGCTCAACAATACCAGAATCAGAGTACCAAACAGCTGAAGTATATAAATCTTTAGGCTCCAGACAGTGTGAACAAATTGATAGGACGAAGAATATCGTAGAGATGAAGCAGCAGTTAGTTCAAAACCAGATTAAAGTCCTCTCTTCTTATATTACTGATGACGGTCAGATACGGATTTCTCTCTGCGGTGCATCAGACGGTAAAATTGTGGTATTCAAAATTCCTGCTAACAAAATACAACAGGCCCAAACTTTTGGCTTTCAGGATTTGAACCTGCTGAAGCACTGACTGATTTGAAACTGTATAAAATGACTTTTGCTACAGAGATGTATTTGGGTACTTCCTCATTTACGTGCTGAAAAATAGCAGACGCTTTATATTATAGAACTTATTTCTAAACAATTTAGCCTAAGTAAAATTAAATCATCTACATCAGACAATATCTAAATTTGACAGCAGACAAACAAAAATAATTTCAAAATTCAAGCATAAAATGAATTAAGATTCATAAATTCCATCTTAGAAACCCCTATAAATGTAACAAAATATTTTATTTTTATTTCTTTAAAATTGAAAAATATATTTAAAATGAAATATATATTCTATTTTTAGGTGCATTAAGAAATATATAGAATAAACAGTTCTCTAATACAGATTGAAATGAATTTCCTTTTTCGTTAAGTTCTGTAAGCAAATAATTTATAAAATTTAATAGAAAAGGGGACAATAGCATGAAAGGAATGAAGGTGAAGAGTAGTGTTTGGCTCTACAAAGTGATGCCAGCCAAAAATTTAAACAAGCTTTAGTAGAAAATTAAAAATAGTTTTTATATTTCAGCTTTTTAAATTTCTAAATATCTTATTAGAGTTATTTAAAAATTTTATCTAGAAAGCTGAACAATAACAATTAGATCTGAATACTCAGCAAATCTTTAGTAATATGGATATTAAAGTTATGGATAAACTTATTAATTTACGGTCAAAACATTTGGTACTTGCTGTAAGTAGCATGGCAGTCATGTCGCTAGCACATGCAGGAGAGAACAGAACAGAAATAGAACAATTACGTCAGGAAGTAAAAGAGCTGCGAACTTTACTAAATGCCTCACTACAACAGCCTGCTGTAACTCTTAAGCCCCATAGTGATATGACACCTCAGGTCAAAACTACCCCTTTAAATACATCCCAATCTGTTAAAACAAATATATTGCCTTCCGGAGCTGAAGTGAATCTTTATGGTTATATTCGTGCTGACGCTTCTTACCAGATGGAAGGCGCGGCAACCATGTATAACAATATTAGTGGAGTACCGCTTAAAGATACAGTAGAAGCAACTAATCAAAAAGATCGCTTGAGAACTACCGTTAATGTGACACGCCTGGGCCTGAACTTTAAGACACCCACATCTATTGGTGATATTGGCGGTAAACTCGAAATGGATTTTTTTGGAGGTTCAACCCGAGACCAGTTCCGTATACGTCATGCGTACTTAACTTATAATAAATGGCTAGTCGGTCAGACTTGGTCGACCTTTGTTGCACCAGAATACATACCAGATACTGTAGATGCAGCAACATTTGTGGGAGGAGCCTTACAGCGTTCCCCATTAATTCGTTATAGTGATCAGCTTTCTGAAAATACTAATTATGCCATCAGTATAGAAGACCCGAAATATACTGAAGCGACTGATCCAGCTAACAGAATGCGTATGCCAGCCCTTGTCGGACGTTTGAACCATAAGTTTGCTGATGGCTCAACGATTTCCGGCCGTAGCTTTATTGCAGAGAAAAAAACTGGTGAAGATGAACAGCTGGCTTGGGGTATTGGCTTAGGCGGGAAATACCAGATCACCCCAGAGACTCTATTAAAGGCAGATTATTATCATGTAAAAGGGGATGGACGCTTCGTATTATGGAGTAACAGCGGATATGCAATTGATGAAAATAATAATATGCACAGTAATGAGTTCGATGTAATTGCTGCCGGTATTACCCATCGTTTTACGCCTAAAATCAGATCAACTTTAGGTTATGGCTATATGAAAGCTCAAGATGACAATGAATTTTCACGCTTGAAATATGACGATGCATCTCAGAACAAGCAACTTTGGCAGGGATGGATTAATGCCATGTATAACCCTTATAAGCCGGTAACTTTTGGAGTGGAATATGTTTATGGAGAGCGTGAAACTTTCAATAATCGGACCGGCATAGATAATCGTTTCAATATGATGGCTATTTATGACTTTTAAATAGATGAAAACCAGATTTAAAAACTGTTACATTAATTTATTTAAAAAAGCCTATAAGATTGATGGGCTTTTTTACCCATAAAAAACATATAGATATAAAATTTAAATGAT
>NZ_DBUF01000013.1:84953-90313 GCF_002307755.1 Acinetobacter sp. UBA1297 | reverse complement strand
AAAAAATATCACAATAATATAAACTAAACCCAAAAAATAAAAAAATTAGTTTTATAAACTAAAACTTTATTAAAGAAAGTAAATCTAAAAGGCATAGTCATAACACTAAAGTAAAAATGCACTATTACCTTAATAAACCAATAACAGAGATTGAATCTAGAAAAGCATTCTGTAGCAGACTAATTTCAGTAATCCGGCACAAATAATTATCTGGCAGTAAAGATAATAATACCTCGTACTAAAGCTATAAGTTAGAAAAAAACAGAAAAATAATAAAAAACAAGGGCTTATAGTATTAAAACTAGCGAATCAATATACATTAGATAGTTAATACTATTAGGCATGCATATAGATTTAATTGAATAATAGAATTTGATTTTGCTTAACGAAATTAAATTCTATATTATAGAAAAAATTGTTCTAATTCGCTCAATAATAAAATTAACTCTGTCATAAGGACCAAGATTATGAGTTTACAAGACAAGATGTCAGCTTCAGAGTGGGAAGCACGTTGCCAACTGGCTGCACTATATCGCTTGATTGCTTATTATCGCATGACTGATTTGATTGATACGCATATCAGCCTGAGAGTACCAGACCAACCTGAATACTTTCTGATTAATCAGTACGGCGTAACATTTGATAAAATGACAGCTTCTCAGCTGGTCAAAATCGATCATGATGGAAATATTGTTTCTGATTATGATCAGGGAAAACCAGTTAATGTGGCAGGTTTCGTAATTCATTCAGCCTTGCATACTGCACATACACATATAAACTGCGTAATTCATACTCATACAGCCGATGGTATTGCCGTTTCAGCGCAGAAACACGGTCTTTTACCAATTTCCCAGCACGCTTTAAAATTTTATAACCTGATGAGCTATCATGAATATGAAGGAGTGGCGCTCTCTACCGATGAGCGAGAACGACTGGTTCATGATTTAGGACAAAATCGGGTCATGATTTTAAGGAATCACGGCTTACTATCTGCAGGCGAAACCATCCAGCGTGCTTTCCATGAAATTTACTTTCTGGAAAGAGCCTGTCAGGCACAGATTAAGGCATTGGCGGGAGGATCTGAGTTACATTATCCTGCGCCCGAAGTATGTGAACGTACCGCAAGACAGTTTAACAGCCCCGCGGTAGAGCCAATTATCTTGAACGCATGGAATGCTGCACTCAGTCTGATTGAAAATCAGAAAGCAGAGTACTGTTCATGATAGTAATTTCCTGCAAGATACCTGAAATCGAGAAAATTCTACTCAAGGTCTTTCAAAAATATGCACCCGAAGGAACCTATTGTCTGCCAGAAAGTGAACAGGCACAACAGGCGACTACGGCGGCTTGCTGGTTTCCGGATATTGAACAGCTAAAACAGCTTCCCCAACTGAAAGTCATTCATTCCATTGCGGCAGGAATTGAACATCTGGATCTAAATCTTATTGACCCTTCATATCTAGTGTGTCGGGTTATTGATGAGCAGCACCAGAAGGGAATGTTTGAATATCTGTTATGGGCTGTCCTGTATTATCAGCGTCAGTTTGACCGGGCTATTAACCAGCAGAAGCAGCAATTATGGAAACAGTACCGGCAATTTTCCTGTCAGGATATCCAGATTGGAGTGATGGGTCTTGGGCATATGGGTGAATATGTAGCAACCCATTTCGCACAGATGGGCTATCAGGTTTCAGGCTGGGCACGTTCCAAGAAAAACTTGCACAGAGTTCAATCATTTGCAGGAAATGAAGAGCTAGATGGCTTTTTAGCCAAGAGTCAAATCTTGATCAATCTTTTGCCGTTAACTGCACAGAATCATTCTATTTTATCAGCCCAGGTTTTAAAAAAGCTGCCAGAACAGGCCTGTGTCATTAATTGTGGCCGCGGTCAACATCTGGTTCTGCCAGATCTTGTTGCAGCGCTTGATTCTGGTCATTTAAGGGGGGCAGTTCTTGATGTCTTTGAACGGGAACCCCTTGAGCAAGCCGATCCGTTATGGACTCATGAAAAAGTTCTGATTACGCCTCATGTGGCTTCGCATGCGCCAATGTCAATTGTCGTCGAGCAGATTCTGGAAAATGACCGTCGTTATAAAGAACATGAGCCATTAAACCATCAGATTGACTCTGCCAGAGGATATTAAAATAACACTTAGGAGTAAAAAATGGATTTTGAAACGATTAAAGTCAGTATAGATGCTCAGATTGGTAGACTACAGCTAGACCGGCCTGAAGCCATGAACAGTTTTAATGAAAAAATGCATCAGGAAGTTCAAATTGCCATACGCCAACTGGTCGATTCGGAGCAGGTCCGGGTCATTATTATAACCGGTTCAGGCAGGGCATTTTGTGCTGGCCAAGACTTGAAAGAGCGTGCCGGTCAGCTTGACCAGATTGCATTGCCTAATGAAGGTACACTGGCTAAATATTATAATCCTCTAATTGAAACGATTACCTACGCCCCTAAACCGGTAATTGCAGCAGTTAATGGGGTGGCTGCTGGCGCGGGTGCCAATATTGCCTTGGCCTGTGATCTGGTCATTGCTAAACAGAGCGCATCTTTTATTCAGGCCTTCTGCAAAATTGGTCTAATTCCAGATGCCGGTGGAACCTGGCTTTTACCACGACTGGCCGGACATGCTAAAGCAATGGGACTGGCCTTACTAGGCGATAAAATTTCCGCTGAACAGGCGGAAAAACTGGGACTGATCTGGCAGGTTGTACCAGATGAACAGTTTGATTCTGAAGTACAGCAACTGGCCCAAAGACTGGCACAACAGCCAACCTATGCTTTGTCTCTTATTAAACAGGCTATTCACCGGTCTACTCATCATACTTTGACTGAACAGCTTGAGCTGGAGAAAAACTTGCAGTATCTAGCGAGTAACAGCCAGGACTATAAAGAAGGAGTAAAAGCATTTACTGAAAAGAGAACACCACTATTCATGGGTAAATAATCAGGTGAGAATTTAAAAATGAATTTAAATACGCGTGTAACAGAACTCTTAGGCATTCAGTATCCTATTGTTCAGGGTGGTATGATGTGGGTAGGAACTGCCGAACTGGCCAGTGCGGTTTCTAATGCTGGTGGTTTAGGGACAATTACTGCACTGACCCAACCTACACCAGAAGCTTTATATAAAGAAATTGCACGTTGCCGTAACCTGACCGACAGGCCTTTTGCAGTAAATCTCACTTTATTGCCTGCTGTGAAACCACCACCGTATGCTGAATACCGTCAGGCCATTATTGAAAGCGGAGTCAAAATTGTAGAGACGGCAGGAAATAAACCACATGACCATATTCAGCATTTTAAACAGCACGGTATAAAAATTATTCATAAGTGTACGGCAGTCCGTCATGCACTCTCTGCCCAGAAAATCGGAGCAGATATAATTTCAATTGATGGTTTTGAGTGCGCTGGCCACCCTGGTGAAGATGATATTCCTGGACTTATCTTGATTCCTGCTACTGCTGACCAGATTGACATTCCAATCATCGCCAGTGGAGGGTTTGCCGATGGGCGTGGGCTGGTAGCTGCGCTGGCATTGGGGGCTGAAGGTATAAATATGGGGACCCGCTTTTGTGCAACACAAGAAGCGCCCGTACATGAACGGATCAAGCAGTTCTATCTGGACAATGACGAACGTGATACCAATCTGTTGCTTAGACCTTTTCGAAATACTTCACGCGTAGCAAAAAATAGTATATCAGACCGTGTGCTGGAGATCAGTCAAAAGCCTGACCTGAAATTTGAGGATATTCAGCCTTATGTCTCTGGCTTAAAGGGTAAACTGGCTTTAGAAACTGGGGATATCGATGCCGGGCTAATTACAGCGGGGCAAGTGCAGGGCCTGATCCATGATATTCCAACCTGTAAAGAGCTGATAGAGCGTATTATTCAAGAAGCAAACCAGATTATTGACAGCAGACTGACAAAATTTATTCGAGCCAATAGATAAAAAAAAGTAATTCTGGTTTTGGTTGGTATTAACACTTTTTAATGACTAAAGTCAGTCCAAAAGCATTAAATAGTTTTAAAATAGAATGCAGGGTCGGATTACTATGCGGCTGTTCCAGCTTTTGTAGTGTTTGCGGAGCAATTTTTGTAATTTTTGCCATATCCTCTAAGGTCAGGCGCAATTCAGTCCGCAGATACCTGGCAACCTGATGAATTTCCCACTCTGGATGCTGTTCTATAGTATCAAGTACCTGCTGGCGCCGTTGCATCTGCTCAATCGGCGTCATCGACTTAAAACGTTTATCCATGACTCAGCTCCTGAAGTTGCTGACAGATATTTTCTATTCTTGGCTGGCTGTTTTCGATAATTTCCGGATCAATACCGATACGTTGCATATAATTGAGCAGGCCTTGATATTTTTGGTACTGTTCAGCCAGTGCTGAGCGAAGAGTATCCCGCGCAATAGGAAGAATGGTTTGAATCTGCTCAATGACTGATGCCCAGCATGGAGCGCCGCCCTGATCATCTCTTTCCCAGCGGGTGGTTCTGGCTATTCCATCAGGATGTAACCACATTGGCGCAAAGTCAAAAAGTGGCGTAAGCTGGATCAAGCCACTTTCATGGCGTTGGATCGCTGTATTACGGGTATGATTGTCTTTATTTCCTAGAGCTACATTGGCAATGTCTCTTTTTAAATATTCAACTATTTCAGTTTCTGCATACGTACAGCTTTGGAGGATGAGCATACAGATCTGGTTGTGAGAAAGGCGTACTCCAAACCCGGCCTGATTGCTCAGTGACGCAATACTTTCCTGGGCAATACGTTTGACCTTCCCATTGACTGTCTGGCGGTCAAAGCGGGGAATAAAAAGAGTACGGTCATGAAGTTCTAGCTTTTCATGCACTCGCAGGCCAAGATATTCTGCTACTTGCATATATAAGGCTTCTTGAGCCAGGATTTTTTCCAGACGGGGATGATCACCCCGGCTAAACTTGACCAGCCAGTGTTTGGCTGCATGCTCATCTGGCAAGGTATGATCCAGATAAAACAGTCCATCATTCGCTTGAGTCAGCAATAGTTTAGGCCATTCTCCCTGCACTCCGGAGGAACCGCCCACAAACAGTCCATAAGATGCTAATGATTCAATAAAATATTCACGGCGTTCAGCAATTTCATGTAGGGTAAAACCCTTCAGGTCAGGATCAGGAAACTTTGCATTTAACCACTCATGAGCCTCTTTAATACGAAGATGACCAATGGGATTACCGGCACCGGCCTTTAATAAAGCCCAGTCAGCTGTTTGTTGTGCTGTTTCATTATAGTCCAGCTGTTTGAGCAGCTCTTTACGTCCATATCCTTGGGGTAACAGGTCCATCAGAAAAGCGGGCCAAGTCTCTG
>NZ_DBUF01000013.1:13860-84938 GCF_002307755.1 Acinetobacter sp. UBA1297 | reverse complement strand
AAGAAATAGCATATTCAAACAGATAAGATGTACGGGTTCCTGCCTCCCACCCCAAGTGTGTAGCATTGAGTAATTCTACTAGAGCACAGTCGAGCCACTGATGGTCCTGATAAATCTGTATAGTGCAAAAATTATTCATTCTTTTATTATAATATAAAAATAATAAGCAGAATAGAGTATAGTTATTTATTAGAATAAAATAGTATGAATTTCTAAGCCATAAACTTAACCGGATTAAAAGATACTCAGGCATGTGAGATAACAGATTATAAAAATCATAGAGAATGGTTTAAGATAGTCCACTCAACATAAGTAATGTTTTCAATTAAATCTTATGATTATTCGTGATAAAACAAGTAATCTGGCTTTACTTTTTGCGTGGCAAGGAACAATACTGCCTACAGTTTTACCTGCGCTCACCTTTGTTGTTTTAATCTCTGCGGTAATTGGTTATTTGACCTCTCATCATATGCTGAATGTACCGGAAGTGCCTGCTATAGGGTTTACCATTTTCGGCATTATTCTTTCTATTTTTTTAAGTTTTCGAAATAATGCCTGCTATGACCGCTGGTGGGAAGGGCGTAAATTATGGGGAGCCCTTATTGCGAATTCCAGGCATATTGCCCGTGATTCTCATGTATTACCTGATCGAGAGCGCCGGATTCTCATGTACAGGGTAATGTTTTTTACTCATCTTTTAAGAAATCGCCTGAGAAAAACCAATACTCCATTCAAGTTAGATACTCATCATCTGGCGCTGGAGCAACAAGCACTGAATCATTTGGATCAGCATATTAATGCTGCACAGTTTGTGCTTGAATGCATTCAGAAAGACCTGGTTCAACTCCTGAGACAGGGCCTGATCAGCGATATCATTTATAGCATCCTGAACCGGCATATTGTTGAATTGGGTAATATTCAGGCTGGCTGTGACCGTATATTAAGTACACCTTTACCATTTTCGTATTCAGTTTTATTACACCGTACTGTTTATTGTTTCTGTTTTATTTTACCTTTTAGTCTGGAAGCTGACTTAGGTATATGGACACCTATTGTAGTTGGATTAATTGCTTATCTGTTTTTAGGGCTGGATGCTTTAAGTGCCCAGCTTGAAGAACCCTTTGGGCTTGAAGAAAATGATCTGCCACTTGATTCGATTGTACGTTTGGTCGAACAAGAAATGTTGAGTTCGCTTGGAGAAGAGTTGCCTGATACTATTTTGCCTATTAGGGGCAATTTAAGTTAATCAAGTGCTGCGCTACAGGTATGTCACAAATTAAAAAACTATTCATATAGGGCTGAACTCTTTAACTCAAAATCTTCAATCTTCTCACTAGCATTTATTCATTTTAGAATAAAATTCCTCTAAAATGATCAGATGGTTATTTCCACATCATAAAATAATATTATTATTCATATGGTTAATTTTGAATTAATCATAAAAATGGGTATTAAAATTATAGAGTTTTAATACCCAATTACCCCTATGATGATATAAAACTATTTTTCTTTAGAAACTTCAGGACTCATCTTTTTTAGTTCCCAGATATTCCTGATAGGCATCTTCGGCAAAGCGTCGTAGAGAATCACCGATTGCAGCATATTGGTAAGCATTCAGATTGGCTAATGAAGCACGTGCCGATGGGTGGGATACCCCAAAGCCAGAACCTGGCAACAGAACGACACCGGTTTCATCTGCTACCCGAAATAATAATTCTGTCGGGTTTTTATTGACCATGACCCAGTTGGCAAAATCGTCACCATATAATATGCGGGCTGTTCTTTCCAGATCTACCAAGGTGTAATAGTCAACAGCGTTAAGATCTTCAGGGACTTCAACACCAAGCTGTCTATAAAGTGCAGCATCGCGTTCCCGGACTACAGACTTGACAGCTTTTTTATAAGCCTGACGAGAATCCATCATATTAAACAGGGCAAAAAGAACCATCTGTACCTGCTGCGGTGTTGACAGACCTGCGGTGTGATTCAGTGCAACATTACGGCTATCTGCTACCAAACGGTCAATAAACTTGATTTTTTCTGGTTCAGTAGTTAATGATGAATAACGTTCTTCAAGTTCCTGCTTTTCCTGATCTGAAAGCGCTGCAATCTTCTGATCAATGATATTGTTATTCGACAGCGCAATAATGCCAAGTCTCCAGCCTGTAGCCCCAAAGTACTTTGAGAATGAATAAACTAAAATAGTATTATTTGGGCAAATTGCAAAAAGTGACTTAAAGTCATCTGCAAAAGTTCCATATACATCATCTGTCAAAATAATCAGGTCAGGACGTTTTCTTACAATATCTGCCAGTATTAGCAATCCTTCATCACTTATTTTGACAGAAGGCGGGTTGCTCGGATTGACTAAAAAGAATGCCTTGATTGAAGGGTCTTCTAACTTTCTTAATTCAGACTCAGGATATTGCCAGCCCAGATTGGGATCAGCTTCAATAAAAATTTCTTCAAGCTGATAGTCATTCAGTTTGGGAATTTCCAGATACGGCGTAAAAATCGGTCTGCCGATTGCAATTCGGTCGCCAGTATTAATAATCCTGTTTTCTTTTAAGGAGTTAAATATATAAGCCATGGCTGCGGTTCCGCCTTCAACCGCAAACAGGTCCAAGCCTTCCTTGGGCATACTTTTTACGCCCATTTCCTGTAACAGATACTCTTTAATAATTGTTTCACTGACACGGAGCATGCGATCAGGTACAGGGTAGTTACATCCTAGAATCCCTTCGACCATTTCAAGCAGAAACATATCTGGATCTAAACCCAATTGGTCTCTCACATAAGACACTGCTTTTCCCAGAAATAAAACTCCAGGTTTATCCCGGTTCTGCATGAGAAAATTATCAAAACGTGATTGCAAACCGACAGGACGGGGGAACCCACCTAAGCCTTCTGGCATGTAAGAAAATGAAAATTCTGATTCTGTGGCAGAAAATAAACCTAATTGAAAAAAAGCCCTACGTGGCAGGGTAGCCAGAAAATTAGGGTTTCCTCGTCCAGCATTGAGCATTAAGCGGTCCCGCTTACTCTGTGCCAAAGCAATCAGGCTATCTTTTAACTCGAATGGGCTAAGTTTTGAATATTTAGAATAATCTACATTCCCCATGGGAAATCTCCTTAGTGAATAGTGATCTTAAAATGCTTGAAACAATTTTTAGGCTAATCCGACAATAATTGGACCGAGTAAGGTTAAAAAAACGTTTGCTAGGGCGTAGGTAATAGCAAAGGGTACGGTAGGTATAGAGTTTCCGGCTTTATCCAATACACCACCAAAAGCGGGGTTGGCACTGCGTGCACCTGATAATGCACCTGCCATAATGGCGACATTGTCATAACGAAGAATATAACGGGCGAAGAACATTGAAAGGATAAGAGGAACAACAGTAACCACCACACCAATCATAAATAGTGATAGACCACTTTGCTTGATGGTCTGAATCGCCTGTAAGCCTGATTGCAGCCCGACAGCAGCGACAAATCCTGCAAGTCCCAAATCCTTAAGTAGCTGTGATGCTGCTAAAGGCATATTGCCATGCACTTGATTACGGCTACGTAACCATCCAAATAACAGGCCAGAAAGTAGCGCGCCTCCACCTGCACCTAAAGTAAGGGGCACCCCTCCAATACGGATAACAAAAAGGCCAATAACCAAACCGACTACAAGACCTGCTCCATGAAACATCCAGTCTGTTTTTAAACTCTCAGGTAAAGCTTTTCCGGCTTCTTTCACTAACCGCTCAAGATCGGTTTTTGTCCCATATACTGTGACTACATCACCAGGTTTCAAAACCAGATCATCATTTAGAACCTGTGTTTCATTATTTCGTTTGATACCAAGTACATATATACCGTGTTTCAAATAGGCAGGCGTATTGGCCTTTACCTCGCCCAAGCTGTGATTAAGGTATTTAGAATTTCTGAGTACTACATCCGTGGTCTGCATCACCATTTCCATACCAGGAGAAGACTGTAGCTCTGGACCAATATACTCAGAAATTGCAACCACACTAGCTCGTCGCCCTACAATCAGTACAATATCATCTGTCTGCAAAATGATATCTGGAGATACATCGATAAACTGGTCATCACGTTTTAAGCGTTC
Organism: Acinetobacter sp. UBA1297; assembly: GCF_002307755.1. Classification (NCBI taxonomy): domain Bacteria; kingdom Pseudomonadati; phylum Pseudomonadota; class Gammaproteobacteria; order Moraxellales; family Moraxellaceae; genus Acinetobacter; species Acinetobacter sp. UBA1297. Next base: position 80,821 of record NZ_DBUF01000013.1, on the reverse strand, counting down.
GATGGTAGTGCTAGATTGTTTGGCCTCAAGTTCTTCTATTTTCAGACCATTACCCTGTTTGACTTGATAAATACGTCCGACTATTTCCGGAATAGCCAGCTCTTGACCCGGAGCCAGCTCAAAGGCACCTTTCAAACGTTCAGATTGTGCTTTTAGAGCATCGTCATGGATTTCTCTTCCCATAAATTTAGGAAGAATATTGACACAGATAATAATTGCGCCAAGTGACCCAAAAATATAAGTTACTGCATAGCCAATTGCGACATTTGCCTGTAGCTTTTGTATTTCAGCAAGAGGTAAATCCAGTCGTGATATTGCATCTCCAGCAGTACCAATAATAGCTGACTGCGTCATGCCACCTGCCGCTAGTCCTGCTGCCAGCCCTTTGTCCAGATGGAAAAGCTTGGCCATGAGCAGTACCGTAATTAAGCCACTCACTGCCATAAATACTGCAAGCAGAATCTCTTTAATAGAGTGTGGTCCTAATGATTTAAAAAATTGCGGTCCACTTTCAAAACCTACAGCATAAATAAATAACGCAAAAAGAATCGCTTTTACACCATTATCTACAGAGACACCAATCAGGCTTAAAACCACTGCAACAAGAAGCGAACCAGCAACGCCACCAAACTGGAACCTGCCAAATTGAAACTGACCAATCCAGAAACCAATTGCAAGTGATAAAAATAATAAAATTTCTGGACTATGACTTAATTCATGTTGTAACCATTCAATCTTATATTCTCACTTCATTATTAATATATTTTTAGGTAAAGAATCATGGTTTTTTTAAACTATTTACTTAAGCTACTATTCTAATTATTAGAAAAAAAATTTACTTTACTTAAGTATAAATATATATTAATTTCAATGTTTTAATTATTATATAATATAAAGATAACTTATATAATTAAAATTAAGATATTGATAATAATTAATTATTTTTAGATTATAAAATTTTTAAAATAACTTTTATTTAATAATAAATTGTAAAATTTTATGTTGGGTTTTAAATAAAATTTTGAGAAAAAATTAAACATAATTAATTGATTAAAGTTACTTTAATTAAATTATTTAATATTCATGCTAGGCTTAAATAATTAATAGGTAAATGTAATATATCTTTAATAATTCAAAAATATTTTATAGTTGCTTAGTCTTTTTACTAAAAACTGAAATTTTTATAAAGATGAGAATAATAAAATTAATTATTTCTTTAGGATTCTGAGTTTTTTCATTCGATAATATTATGCTTTTATTGGTTCAATCAGTTATGTATTTTAAATTGGTTGCTTTTTAATAATAATATCTTATAAAGATAAATATGAACTGATAAAAGGAAAGGCATTTGAATATTCTTTTGCAAAATCTAACTTTTCAAGAACTTCTCACAATTATATTGTCTGCATTAGGATGTGGTCTTTTAATCGGGCTAGAGCGGGAACGTAATAAAAATACCCGCAATGAACAAAGTTTCGCGGGATTAAGGTCTTTTACGATCAGCGCCTTATTGGGGGCTTTGTGTTTTGTTATACACCCGTATGTTGGAGTAGTGGGGGCAATAGCCGTAAGCCTGTTCTGCCTGTATAGTTTATCTCAACAAAAAGAAGATATTGGTTCCACCACTGAACTGGCTTTTTTAATGACCTACCTTATTGGGGCGGCGTGTGTCTGGAATATCCCATTAGCAGCCAGTATGGCAGTATTGCTTACCCTTATTTTAATGGGGAAAACCAGCCTTCATCGCTTTGCTGGAAAAACCATTCGAGATTATGAACTCCGGGATGGACTCCTTTTACTGGCCCTCATTTTGATCGCTTTACCGATCATGCCAAATAAACCCCTATGGGGTTCAGTGCTAAACCCATATGTCATTTTAAAATTACTGGTTTTAATCCTTATTGTGCAATCTATGGCGCATGTGGCAAAACGTATTTTATCAAATGACAAAGCACTGATTTTATCTGCTCTAGCTTCAGGTTTTGTCTCTAGTACTGCCACTATTGCCAGTCTTGGCATGCAAGTCCGCTCTAGGGAAGCCACTGCCAAAGTGAATGCCGGTGCTGCTCTGATGTCATGTGTAGCGACTTTACTGCAATTACTGCTGATTGTATCAGGTGTAAGTTTAATGTGGTTCAAACTGCTTTTTGTCCCAAGTCTGGCTGGGATAGGCATACTATGTGCTGCTACAGGCTTATTCATGTATCGGTCAAATCATTCAGATACCCGTCTAATAAAACAAGTTGATCAAGCAGATGACCGCATGTTTAGTCTCAAGGAAGCCGTTATTATTGCAGTTAGCCTCACTCTCATTCAGGCCGGAATTTATGGAGCAAATCTTATATTAGGAGATAAAGGCTTAATCTTGAGCACTTTTCTAGCTTCACTATTTGAAGTTCATGCTGCTATGGCCGGGGTGGTAGTACAAGGAAACCCAGCTAATCTGACTCTGATTTATGCAGTTGTCATTGGTTTGGCTGCACATGCACTTTCAAAAAGTATTAATGCCTTTCTAACCGGTGGCTGGAAGTTTTTTTTATATTTTGCACCTGTGCAAGTTGTTCATATGGCGGTCGTTATAATGCTGATTATTTACTTTCATCAAATCTTAATCTGAAAGCATAATTTAAAATCCAGATCTCTGAAGTATTTTTGAAGTTTTACCAAAACAGGTAAATTTATTAAAAATATCGTTCAAATGAGCCGATTCTCAATAAGAACTACATAGAACTTGCTAGCCAACTCATACTCTCTATAATAACAAGCAATTTAATTCGTTAAAGTACCGTATGCGGTCTACCACATGGATTACAGTCTTGGTTGGATTATTCATGTTCCAAAGTCTTTGGAACGTGGCAGCGGCCTTTTGCGTCCATGAAGAGCAAACTTTAGTACAGCAGAGTTATCATTTTGGCCATCATCAAAATACCCTATGTATCAGTAATGACCGCCAGCATAAGCATGATACCCAATCAGATCATAAAGGCATAAAGAATAATAATTTAAAGCTTGGTGAAGATCATCAGGATCATCTGCCTTCCATGACGCATCTGATTGTGCAAAATGAAAAAATCTCGGTTTTAATTCCAGTTTTTGAAACTCATGTCATTCCAGAGTTTCACTGGAAGAACAGCTATCAGGCACCTGACCTGTTTCAGCAAAGTCCACCTCCCGAATTTTCCCCGCTTATGGTGGGGTAGCCTAAAACATTCTCACCACTTCTAAATTTAATTAAGTGGGAAAAATCATGTCTTTACAGTCAAGGACGTTATTACGTCATGCTCTGATGGCCTGTCTATTTACAGTTATTGTGCCATCACATAGTTATGCTGAAAATATTAGCAATTTTGGATCTGCGTATGCCAAAGTACAGAGCTATCAGGCACAAGCTGAAATAGCTCGGCATTATGCACAAATTTCTGATTTAAATATTCGCCAAAGCCAATTATGGCAAAATCCGAGCCTAACGGTTGAACAGTCAGGATTCGGTTCAGATCAGGAGCAGGAATTCAGCCTCGGTATTCGCCAGCCCTTAGATATTTTTGGTCAGCGCAAGCTTAGCCAGGCCATAGCCAATACATCAGGTCAGCAGCTGCAATTGCAACAACAGTTATGGAATGCGCAAAGCCAATTAATTGTCAGATATGCATGGTCATAGTTAGCAATTGCAGAAACGGAACGTACTGTTTATGCATCGCAGCTTAGAATAAGTAAAGCTAATTTAGAGAGTGCCCAGAAACGCTATCAGGCAGGAAGCATTGCCTTGGTTGATTATGAGCGGGCTCAGATTGAAGCGTTAGAAATGGAACGGCTTTATCAGCAGGCTGTATTAAATCAGCAGTCGGCAGGACGTCAACTCTCAAATTTATGGGGTGAAACCCATGTACAAATTGATTTAAGCAAAACTTCTATTCCTTGGCCAGATCAGAGTAATCAGACAGTACAGCATTATATTTCTGAAGGATGGCTGGAAAAACTTTATGCTTTAAATATTCGGCAGTCCAATTACCGGATTAAACGTTTAAAAGTTCAAGCTCGCCCACAGCCCGCCTTAAATGTAGGGATGAACCGTACAAGGTCTCCTGATGAAAATAATGAGACGGTGTTAACACTGGGGATCGATCTTCCCCTTAATCTTTTTGACCGTCAGCAATATGCCATTCCTATTGCGCAGCAGCAGCAGATCTTGCTGAATCAACAGCAGCAGCGTGAACTAAAACAGCAAATACTTGATATTGCAAATAGCATGCATCAGCTCAAGGCTTTACGGAATCAATATGAACTGATCATAAGTCAAATTGACTTGGCTGAAAAAGTCCAGAGCAGGACCTTACAGGGCTTTAAGGCAGGTAAATTGTCAATTACAGATGTCCAGCAGGCGACTTCACAGCTGCACAGTCTACGTTTGGCGATGTTACAGACATTACGGCAAGCCTGGCAGAGCGCCCTTGGTGCTGAAGCCCTAAGTATTGGAACAAGCTATGAAGAAATCAGCCGTTCTGATGCCTACATACAACTAAATCAAAATGCGGCTGAAACATTACAGAATTTAATCAATGAGGGGACACGATAAATGAACTTGAAACAATATGGAAAATTATCCCAGCCTCTCATGATTGCGATTCTGATTGCACTAACCGCACTGGTCAGCCTGATCATCTGGTTAAATAAGCAGGAAACGAGAACTGCTGAACATGGACATGAGGATGAACATACCGGAGACGGCGAGGCTGAGGCTCATGCGACAGAAGAGCATGTTAAGGAAAAGGAAGGCGAGATAAAACTGACAGCCCGGCAAATGGCTGAACAGGGTCTAAAAGTCGCCATAGCAACTACAGGCCCAGTGGAAGAGGTTACTCTGTTGCCAGGTAAACTGGTCGTAAATACTGACCAGCAAGCTCATGTATCGCCGAGTTTCACTGGTCATGTTGAGCAAGTAAAGGTGTCTTTAGGGCAAAGTGTTCAAAAAGGACAAACTCTAGCCGTGCTTTTGGTTCTTGAACTGATTGATCAGCAGGCAAATTTACGTATGGCACAGGCAAATCTTCAGCTTGCCAAACAAGACTATCAACGTGAACAGCAGCTCTGGACACAGGGTATTTCAGCCAAACAGGATTATCAGCGTGCTGAAAATGCATACCGTCAGGCACAGCTTGCTGTACAAGCCTCACAGGCACGCTTAAATGCCTTAGGGGCAAGTAGTAATACTCATGGGCGCTTTGTTATTCGGGCACCGATTTCTGGTGTCATTAGTCAGAAAGATATTGTAGTAGGTGAAAATGTCCAATTGGCTGATCAAATTTTTGTCATTGAACAGCTCAATAATTTATGGCTTGAGTTTACTTTACCCGCTCAATACGCAGGGCCACTACAAGCCGGACAGAAAGTTTTATTTAAACTAATGGGTACAGAGCAGACCTACAGCGCACGAATACAAAGTTTAACCTCGCAGGCAGACAGTCAGACAGGGCGGCTAATAGTCCGTGCCAAGCTTGATACGCAGTCTGCCAGTTTACGTCCTAATGTATTAGTGAGTGTTTTGATGGCCAAGCCTGCTGCTAAAACGTCTCTTCGGGTAAAAAAAGCAGCCGTACAACGTATTGAAGGTGAAGATACCGTTTTTATTGTGCAGTCTGAAGAAAAAGGACAGGTTCATCTAAAGGCTCAACAGGTGAAATTGGGCCAAGCCTCAGGTGACGGGGAGTGGCTTGAGGTAATTTCCGGGCTTGCTAACGGCGAGAAGTATATTAGTGAAGGTAGTTTTCTGCTGAAGTCTGAACTGGAAAAAGATGAGGCCGGTCATGAACACTAACTCTGAACTGCCAAGAGCAGAAGGCCTGTTTGAACGTATTATCCAGTTCTCTATTCAACATGCTATATGGGTCATGCTGTTTGCCTGTATCTGGATTGCGGTTGGAATTTACAGTTATCAAAAGTTACCTATTGATGCAGTACCAGATATTACGAACACCCAAGTACAGATTAATACCCAGGCAAATGGGTTTACTGCACTTGAAGTAGAACAACGTATTACTTATCCCATTGAAAATGCAATGGCCGGAATTCCTGACCTTGAATTAACCCGTTCTATTTCCCGCTATGGACTGTCTCAAGTTACCATTGTATTTGAAGATAGTACCGATATTTATTGGGCACGTCAGCAGATTAACCAGCGAATACAAGAGATTCAGGCAGAGTTACCGGCACAAACCAGTCCAATCATGTCACCTGTTTCTACAGGGCTTGGAGAAATTTATCAATGGGTACTAAGAGCAGAGCCAAAGACGAAAAAATCTGATGGAACTGCTTATACCGCTATGGATTTACGTGAAATTCAGGATTGGGTAGTTCGGCCTCAGTTGCAGCGTGTACAAGGTGTGGCTGAAGTGAACAGTATTGGTGGTTTTGAAAAAAACTATGTGGTATCACCTGACTTCAACTACATGCAACAGCTTAATATCTCTTTAGAACAGCTACAGCAGGCTCTAAACCAAAATAATGAAAATAGAGGAGCAGGATTTATTGAAGATAATGGACAGCAACTTACAGTCCGTATTCCTGGCACACTCAACAACATTTCAGATATTGAGAATACTTTAGTCACCAGTTCCAGTGGTCGTGCCATTCGGGTCAGTGATATTGCGCAAGTTTCCATAGGACATGATCTAAGAACAGGTGGTGCAACCTATAATGGTGAAGAAACTGTTCTGGGAATTGCCATGATGGCAATGGGAGAAAATAGCCGGACTGTTTCTAAAGCGGTAGATGCCAAAATCCGGGATATTCAAAACAGTTTACCCAATGGAGTATTTATAGAAACGGTCTATGACCGTACGTCTCTGGTTGAAAAAGCGATTAAAACTGTACAGAAAAATCTGGTTGAGGGAGCGGTACTTGTTATTGTTATACTATTCTTATTTTTGGGAAATATACGGGCAGCTCTGATTACCGCCTGCGTTATTCCGCTCTCCATGCTATTTACCTTAACAGGAATGGCACAAAAAAATATTAGTGCTAATTTGATGAGTCTGGGGGCACTGGATTTTGGAATTATTGTTGATGGTGCAGTGGTAATTGTTGAAAACTGTATACGCCGTCTGGCCCATGCACAGCAGTTACTTAAACGTCCATTAACACAAAGTGAGCGATTTAAAGAGGTGTTTTTAGCTGCTCGACAGGCACGACGTCCCCTGATTTTCGGGCAGCTTATTATTTTAGTGGTGTATTTACCGATTTTTGCTTTAAGTGGTATAGAAGCGAAAATGTTCCATCCGATGGCTTTGACTGTAGTCCTGGCACTGATTGCTGCAATGATTCTGTCTATAACTTTTGTCCCTGCTGCAGTCGCTTTATGGGTTAAAGGAGATATTCGCGAAACTGAAAGTGGCTGGATGACTTCGCTCAAGAAGTCTTATGAAAAGACTTTAAATGTTGCTTATGAATATAAAGCAGTAGTCTTAACATTTGCTATTTGTCTTCTGGTGGTTACAGGTATTTTGACTACTAAACTTGGGAGCGAGTTTGCGCCACAGCTTGGTGAAGGTGATTTCGCCGTACAACAATTACGTTCTCCTAGTACAGGATTAGAAGAATCTTTACGTATGCAGGAAAACACAGAGAAGCTTTTATTAAAGAATTTCCCTGAAATTAAAGCAGTATTTGCACGTACCGGCACCGCTGAAGTCGCAACAGATGTCATGCCACCTAATATTTCTGATGGCTATATCATGCTTAAACCACATGAAAAATGGCCTAACCCTAAAGAGAGCATTGATGAGCTCCGATCCCGGATGGAAAGTTACCTTGCAACAATTCCGGGGAATAACAGTGAATTTTCTCAACCGATTGAGCTGCGTTTTAATGAGTTAATTTCAGGGGTACGTAGCGATGTAGGAGTCAAGATTTTTGGTGATGATATGCAAGTTCTTAATGGCGAGGCTGCTAAAATTGCCAAAATTATTCAGCAGGTCACAGGAAGTAGTGCGGTAAAGGTTGAACAAACCTCAGGTTTGCCTTTACTCAATGTTGAGGTTGATAAGTTTTTAGCTTCGCAATATGGCTTAAGTGTTAAATCTATTCAAGATGTGGTAGCTACAGCCATTGGCGGACAGCAGGTTGGAGAAATTCTGGAAGGAGACCGCCGTTTTGATTTCGTTATTCGTTTAAGAGATCAGGACAGAAATGTGGCTGATGTGTCCCAATTGCCAATACGACTCCCAAATGGCGGCAGTATTATATTGTCTGATGTCGCAAAAGTTGCCAGTATTGAAGGTATCAATCAGGTAAGTCGTGAGAACGGTAAACGCCGTATGGTTATCACTGCCAACGTTGAAGGGCGAGACTTGGGCTCATTTATTAGTGACTTGCAGACACAGCTTAAAACCTATGATTTACCAAGTGGCTACTGGATAGAATATGGTGGCCAGTTTGAAAATCTGGCTTCAGCTAAAACCCGTATGCAAATTGTTATTCCATTGGCTCTAATTACGATTTTTATTTTATTGATGGCAGTTTTCCATAATATGAAAGACAGTCTTCTGGTATTTACAGGAGTTCCTTTTGCATTGACGGGAGGAGTTCTGTTTCTCTGGCTGAGAGATATTCCATTATCCATGTCAGCAGGGATTGGATTTATTGCTTTATCTGGTGTGGCTGTACTGAATGGTCTGGTAATGCTGACGTTTATTAAAGAGTTACGCTTGAAGTACAACTTGCATGAAGCAGTATGGCAGGGGGCGATTTTACGATTGCGTCCTGTATTAATGACGGCTTGCGTGGCATCACTGGGCTTTGTTCCTATGGCGCTTGCTACAGGTACAGGTGCTGAAGTACAAAGGCCCCTTGCAACTGTAGTCATCGGTGGAATTATATCGTCTACCTTGCTCACACTTGTACTGTTGCCTATTCTCTATAGATGGGTGAATAGTCCTCAGAGGTAAAGTGAGTCTTATGAAAGCCTTTGACTGTTCAAAGGTAATTTTATAGTAGAAAAATTTCAAAAGTGTAAATATATAATAAGTGACTTCAGGAGAAGTAGGTCTAAGCTTTAACTGCTATTCAGAATAATAATCCTCAGAGAGTAGAACGAATTCACATGAAAAGACTTATATATAAAAAAATGCTGAATGGTGAAATAGGGGCTATGTATTAAATAAGCCATGAGATTTATTTCTGTATAGCTTAATTAAGTAGCTGGACAGGTACAGCAAGATTCAAGTCTGGGTTTAATCCTGTTTCAGCTACTATATACACTGATCCTATTTATTGATCAGCTCTATGAAGACTTAATGAAAGCTCATCCCAACGTTGTATTGCTGTTTCCATTGCTTGCATTTTGACAGGGCCAAAACCCCGTACATCTGCAGGTAAATTAGCGATTTGCTGAGCAACAGATAAATCATAATTTTCAGGTGCAGAAGTAATGGATTTCACAAATGTGATGTAACGATCACGCCAAGCCTGTTCTTTTTGTCGTTCTTGCTGTAACGCAAAGGGATCAAGGAACGTTTCCCGAAGCCACTGCAGTCGTCCAAGAATCATCATTGGAATGCGCATCCAATATCCGAAAGCACGTTTGCGTATAGTACCATGAGCCCCCAAAGCTGGAGGTGCTAAATGATAAGTTAAACGTAGACCTTGACCAAACTGCGCTTCAATAGACTGTTTAAAACTTTTTCCTGTGAGTAAGCGCGCAACTTCGTATTCATCTTTATATGCCATGACTCTATATAGCTGAGTCGCTATTGTTTCAGCCAGGTCTTCTGGTAAGACTTTGGCAGCCTGTTCCACAAGTGCTCGATACTGGGCTGCATAATCCTGATTCCAGTACTCGACAAGGCGAGAAGAGCGGTCTTCAACTAATTCGGCCAATGTAGCTGGTTTATTCGTTACTTTTATTGTTGCAATAATGCGTTTTGCTAAGTCAGGGTCACTCATTAGATGACAACCGATGCGGAAAGCTTCAAGATTTTTTTCAGCTGCAGTGGCATTAAGATGGATGGCCTTTTCAATACTTTCACGATTTAACGGGATCTGACCTGATTGCCAGGCCATTCCAAGTAGTATCTGATTTGCAAAGATTGCATCACCCAGCACTAGTGTGGCAATACGTGTTACGGGCAAAGATAAGAGTTTTCCTTGTGTAGTGCGATTACGCAGCCGATTAATCAAGTCAGTAATGGGAGCATACCAGTCACGAGACTCAAGGAAATCAGACGTAGGGGAACCATCTTCATTGACTATTACCATAGCCTCGGCCTTTAAGCGAGAAAGTGCTGCATTGCTACCTGCGACAATAGGATCTGCACCGATTAAAAGATCACATTGACCAGCAGGGATCTTGGTAGCAGAGATTTGATCATCTTCTGTAGCGAGCTGTACGTAAGAATAAACCGTACCACCTTTCTGAGCCAGTCCAGCCATATCCATAATACGTGCAGCTTTACCCTCCAAATGAGCAGCCATTCCAAGTAAAGCGCCTGCTGTAACCACACCTGTACCACCAACACCACCGACCATGATACGTACTGGTTGTTGATCGAGTTCAGGAAGAATTGGCTTTTCGGGCCAGCCAGCTTCTATACCTTTGAATATTTCCGGGCGTTTCATATCGCGAGTATGGACTGTCACAAAACTTGGACAGAAACCTTCTACACAGGAGAAGTCTTTATTACAGCTACTCTGATTGATTTGTCGTTTCGTTCCTAACGCTGTTTCAACGGGTTCAACAGATAAGCAGTTAGATTTTCTGGAACAGTCACCACAGCCTTCGCAAATATCAGTGTTGATAAAGACTCGCTCTGCAATATCCGGATAAGCGTTGCGTTTACGGCGGCGGCGTTTTTCACTGGCACAAGTTTGAACATAAATTAGCGCCGTAACGCCTGAAATTTCACGTAATTTGCGTTGAACATCATCCAACTCATTTCTGTGGTAAATTTCTACGTGAGGCGCAATACCTTCTTCTGTATGAATCAGCTCAGGTTCATCTGTAACAATCACTTGTTTTTTGATTCCCTCAGCATCAAGTTGTCGTGTTAACTGCGCCACGCTAAGATGACCATCGACATGCTGCCCGCCAGTCATTGCTACTGCATCGTTATAGAGAATCTTGTAGGTAATATTGAGTTTTGCAGCAATTGCTTGACGTATTGCAAGATAACCTGAATGGAAATAAGTTCCATCTCCCAGATTAGCAAAAATATGCTTTTCGTTGGTGAAATGAGAGGCACCAGCCCAACTCACACCTTCACCACCCATCTGCGAGAAGGTCTCTGTACCACGATCCAGTGAAACAGCAATAAAATGACAACCAATTCCCCCTAATGCACGGCTACCTTCTGGTAATGCAGTTGATGAATTATGAGGGCAGCCACTACAGAAGAAAGGTTTGCGTTCTGCAATATCAAGAACACGGCGTGATTCCTGTTCTGCTTTTTTTAACAGCTCAACTCTGTTTTGGATTTGTATTTTTAAGCTTTCTGGAATCTCCAGTTTCAAGAATCGAGCTGCCAGCATTTTAGCAATAGGTTCAGGCTGAAATTCATAATGACCAATCAAAGGCGCTTCATCAATAGATGTACTCCATTCACCCTTTCCATCACAGGCTTTACCGATGACACGAGGGCGTTTGGCATCTGAAAGTGCATATAGCTCGTCTTTAATTTGTGCTTCCAGAATAGGGCGTTTTTCTTCTACAACGATAAGTTCCTCTAAACCTTCGGCAAATTCACGAAGACCTTGGGGCTCCAGGGGCCAAATCAGCGCAACTTGGTATACTCTCAGTCCGAGCTGTTGGGCTGTCTGACCTTCAATTCCTAGAATACGTAACGCTTCAATTGTATCTAAATAACCTTTACCACTTGCTACAATACCAATACGTGCATCAGGACAATGCCATGTCACCTGATTCAGTTCATTTTCACGCGCATAAGCCAACACAGCGGGTAAGCGATATTTATAAAGACGTTCTTCTTGCTGAATGCCGTGATCTGGCCAACGAATATTTACGCCATCTTCAGGCATTTGAACATTTTTGGGTAATACAGGAATGACCCGATCTAAATTAACATGAACAGAAGCAGAGGTTTCGACGATTTCACTGACTAATTTCATCGAAGTCCATACACCTGCAAAGCGTGACATTGCTACCGCATGAGCACCTAAATCAAGAATATGTTGTATTGAAGTAGGATAAAAAATTGGAATGCCACAACCAATCATGACATGTTCTGACTGGTGTGGAATACTAGAAGATTTACAAGAGTGATCATCTCCAAAGAAGGCAACCACGCCGCCTTGCTCTGATGTTCCTGCAAGATTGGCATGACGGAGTACATCTCCAGAACGATCTACCCCAGGGCCTTTGCCATACCACCAGGCGGTTACCCCGTCATATTTACCTTGACCTGCGAGATTGGCTTGTTGCGTACCCCAAATTGCAGTAGCAGCTAGATCTTCATTTACACCAGGCTGAAAAACAACATGATGGTCTTTAAGTATATTTTCAGCCTGCCAGAGAAAATTGTCATAATTCCCTAAAGGGGAACCACGATAACCAGATATAAAACCAGCAGTATGATAACCGTTTAAAGTATCCCGCCGTGTTTGCGCGAGTGGTAAACGCACCAATGCCTGAATACCTGTCATGTAAGCAGTACCGTTATCACTTAGATATTTGTCTTCAAGTGATACGTCCTTAGTTAAAATCTTATTTGGAGTAAATTTTGTAGATATATTCATTTTATGTCTCCTTAGAATCTTGTAGTTCAAGCTACTTTATGTTCAACATCCGGTTGAATATTTGGAGTAAATGACATACTTAAAAAAGGATTGATCAGTTCAATTAAAACAATGGAACTGATTAATGTATGTACATTAATGTCATTGTGGTTGATCCATACTGGTGCAACAATGCGTAATTAAGAAAAAGATATTTACGTTATGCGCAAAAATCTTGATGGTGGATTGCTACATGCAATGCATGCTTTTCTAAAAGTCATTGATAGTGGGAGTTTTACGGCTGCTGCAGAGCAGATGGAGCTTACAACAGCGCAAGTGTCCCGACTTATTAGCGAGTTAGAAGGGCGTTTAGGCACAAAATTACTACAGAGATCTACGAGGCAACACGCATTAACCGATATTGGTGCAAGTTATGCAGAACAGTGCCGGCAAGTACTTGCGATGGTAGAAGAAGCTGAAACTCAGGCAATGGGAATGGCAACCGAACCGCAGGGGAGGTTACGTGTTTTGAGCATGGGAAGCTTCGGACATCATTATGTATCACCAGTAATGGCGGAGTTCTGTCAAAACCATCCAAAGCTTACGGTTGAGTACCGTACTTCACAGAATGTGCCAGACCTGTTAGGTAAAGGAATTGATGTAAGTTTATATCTTACGGAATCATTGACTGACTCAAGATTTGTTGCTCGTCAAATTGGGACAATATTTTCATTACTTTGTGCATCACCAGCCTATTTAAAAAAATACGGTGAACCAGAATCATTAGATGACCTGCAAAAGCATGCCTGCTTAAGATTGGTGAACCCATCTATTACACCGCAATGGCATCTCATCAGTAAAAATAGTTGTTCGTACCAAGTCGATATTACAGGACCATTAATTGCAGACACGCCAGAATTATTACTAGATATGGTACAGCAAGACATGGGTATTGCTTTGCTTCCAACTTTTACTGTTATCGAAGCTGTACGTACTGGACGATTATGTCGCGTTTTAGCAGACTGGAGATCACCTAATATTGGTGTTTATACCTTATTACCATCACGTCATTTTATTGATGCTAAAACAAGAGCATGGTTAAGGTGGGTCGATCAGCATATTTCGCCTAAGATTCAGAATGATACAGAATATTTTTTATAACTCTGATTCACTGACAAAATTATTAAGATATAAAATCAGAAGGGGTCTGTGATAAACAATCTATAAAACAGTCAGCTATCTTTATAAATGTACGAAATACTATGGACCATGCTATAACATCTGCGAAATTTCGTATTAGGTAATTATGCATTAGGATACTTATCAATGTGAATTAGATGCAGGTATTCACGTTGCTGAGCTGTGGCAACAAACAGTATTGTGCAGGCCACAGTCTCAGATATTCTATTTAACATAATATACATTATGCGAAATGCTGTGGTAAATTTAAATCCTATAAAAATACCGCCATACACTTTGTATAGCGGTATTTAAAAGTCCAGCTTCAGTAAAACTCGTTAAAAGCTTTTAGAAAGCTCTATAAAATTTTTATAAAGTTTTAATTTCTTTCTGTGTAAATGTTTCTGTAGGCTTGAGCTTCTGGTCAGGCTTTAAGAATGAAGAAGCAATAATTGCTAATATAGCAAAACTTATAATATATATAATAATTAAGTGCGGACTTCCTTCACCAATACTCAATAGCTTTGTAGCAATCAACGGCGCCAAACCGCCACCTAACACACCTGCAAATTGTACCGAAATCGAAATACCGCTATAGCGAATTTCAGCAGGAAATTGGCGAGCAAATAATTGTGACTGCGGTGCATACATAATTGGAAAAATTACACCAATTGCCAATACAATTGCTGTCCATACTAAAACAGGATCTTTTGTATTTAACATCGCAAAGAATGGATAGCTATATAGTGCAAGCATACAAAGACCAAATCTGAACATATTACGCTGGCCGACTTTATCGGATAAATATCCGCATAATGGCGTCATTACCATAATGATAGCAGCGCCACAAATTGTTGCAAATAGAATATCTTGTCTAGGAATATTTAACTGCGTGGTGGTATAGGCTAAAGCAAAGGTGGAAGCCAAGTAGAACCAGGCATTTTCAGCAGCGCGTGATAGAATAATTGTAATTAACTGTTTTGGATGATTTTTAAACACCTGTAATGCAGGAACTTTAACTTCTTTCGCTTTTTCTTTAATTTTTTCAAAGTCTGGCGACTCAGGCACTTTCACCCGGATATACCAACCTACCGCCAGCAGCACTATACTGGCTAAAAATGGTAAGCGCCAGCCCCAGCTAAACAATGCTTCCTCGGGTAGTAACGACACTAGACCCAAAGCCACCGAAGCCAGCATTAAACCGCCTCCAGTACTGGCCTGTGGTAAACTTCCCCAAAAACCCTTTCCACCTTCTGGAGCATGTTCAACAGCCATGAGAACTGCCCCGCCCCATTCGCCGCCCATCGCCATACCCTGAATAAATCTTAAAATAATCAGACAAACCGTAGCCCAGTAACCAATCGACTCAAATGTAGGTAACAGTCCGATCATGACTGTCGGGATACCCATTAACATTAAAGTCACTAATAACATGGATTTTCGGCCTACCCTGTCACCAAAATGGCCAAATACAATACCGCCTAATGGTCGACCAATAAATCCAACAGCGTAGGTTGCAAAAGCTGCGAGTACACCGGTGAGCGGATCAAGGTTTGGAAAAAATAATTTATTAAAAATGAGTGCAGCAGCAGCACCATAAATAAAAAAGTCATACCATTCAATAGTCGTCCCTACCATACTTGAGATACCTGCCAGGCGGTGAGAAGACTTTTTAGAATGCGAACCGTTTCCATGTATTGTTTGCATTGTCATATTCCTTTTTAGATTTTCTTGTTTTGAGTTTTTATACGTATAATCAGCCCTGACCATAAGTATTTTCAGTTTCTCTCTAGTCTCCTTGAATGTATAACTTCTATATGAATGACTCAGCCGAGTCGCTCTAGAATTTGTTCAAGCTCTGGATTGCCTTTTTTCCATTGCGGCTGTTTGTCTTTATCAACAATAAGTGCACGGACACCTTCAATGAAGTCACCATGTTCAAACCAGATATCCTGTAAATCACGCTCAATCTGCATGCACTGTTGTAATGACAAACTTCGTCCTAAGTGCTGAAGTCTCAGGCTGGTCTGTTTCGCAATCAGAGAACGCTGCTGCAAGGTAATCAGTATTTTATTTGTCCATGCCTTGTACTGCTCATCTTGTTCATTTTCGAGACTCTGTTCGATATCCTGCAAATTTTTAAAACCGAAATGTTTTCGAATATTTTCAGACCGTGAACTTAGATCACTCTCAGCAGGACGGGTAATATA
Source organism: Acinetobacter sp. UBA1297 (assembly GCF_002307755.1). NCBI lineage: Bacteria > Pseudomonadati > Pseudomonadota > Gammaproteobacteria > Moraxellales > Moraxellaceae > Acinetobacter > Acinetobacter sp. UBA1297. The sequence goes on along the minus strand of NZ_DBUF01000013.1, from coordinate 64,712 downwards.
CTTTCCAATCATCTGTTGTATTTTTTCTTTATTTAAACTGGATGAATGAGCCAGCTCATTCTGTAAAGCCTGAAGTTTTTCTCCAGGCACATGGTAGTCAATCAGATCAAGATAAAGTGCATCACTACTGCTGATTTGCTCGCCGGTAATCGCCATATAGACGCCGATATCATCAAGACGAGATAGAAAGTGTGTTGCTGCAACATCAGGGAAAAAGCCGATTGCTGTTTCCGGCATGGCAAAACGTGACTTTTCACTACTCACAATAATATGACAGGCCTGTGCCAGACCGAAACCTCCACCCAGCACATAGCCATCTAGTATGACTATAACCGGTTTCTGATAATCACGAATCCTGTTAAGCATGTCGTATTCAGCACTAAAATATGCTTTATGTGCTTCAGTTTGGTTTTTATAACTATCATACAGATAACGAATATCGCCACCTGCACAAAAAGCTTTTGGACTGTTTGATTTAATCAATATAGCCTGAATGGAATGATCCTGTTGCCATGTCTCAAATTGCATATGAATCTGATGAATCATCTCAATTGAAAGTGCATTAAGATTTGCGACACGGTTTAGACTAATTATTCCCAGAACGCCCTGCTGTTCGATGATTAAATGCTTTTCCATATCCATCTCATCATTCTCCTATTGATTTTTAAAATGAGCCTGGCGCTTTTCAATAAATGCCTGCATACCCTCTTTCTGATCTAGCGTTGCAAATACAGAATGAAAAGCACGGCGTTCAAAGCGTAAACCTTCAGCCAGATTTACTTCAAAGGCACGATTAATCGACTCTTTAATCATCATGCTTGCAGTTAAAGATTTGGATGCAATTTTTTCAGCTGCCTGCATGGTCTGTTCTAGCAGTTGCTCTTTACTGAAAATGCGGGCAACCAGACCGCACTGCTCTGCTTCAACAGCCTCCATCTGGCGTGCGGTCAGGCACATTTCCATTGCTTTGGCTTTACCTACTGCAAGTGTCAGGCGTTGTGTGCCCCCTATACCCGGTATCACACCTAAAGTTAATTCTGGCAAGCCAAACTTGGCATTATCTGCACAGTAAATAAAATCGCACATTAATGCTAATTCACAGCCGCCCCCTAACGCATAACCGCTTACTGCTGCAATTAAAGGTTTACGGCGCTGTGCAATTCGGTCGGCAAGGTTAAAAAAATCATCAAGATAAATTCCGGGAAAGGTAAGCTCAGCCATTTCCTTGATATCTGCGCCCGCAGCAAAAGCTTTTTCTGAACCTGCCAAAACCATGCAGCCAATTTCTTGATCTTTTTCCAGATCATCAAGTGCTAGATTTATTTCACCGATCAACTCGGAATTTAATGCATTCAAGGCCTTAGGCCGGTTCAAGGTAATGAGGCCTACCCCGTTACGTTTTTCTAGTAAGATTGTTTCAAACTGCATACTTCATCCTTATATTTTTATAATCCTTCAAAACTGTTAGAACCTTATAGGCTACGCGCAATCACCAGACGCTGAATATCGCTTGTACCTTCATAGATCTGACAAATACGAGCATCACGATAAATCCGCTCAATAGGAAAGTCTTTTAAATAGCCATAGCCGCCAAAAATTTGTAAAGCTGACGAACATACCCGCTCTGCCATTTCCGAAGAAAATAATTTCGCCATAGACGCTTCATTCAGACAGGGTTTACCTGCTTCTTTAAGACGGGCTGCATGATGAACCAGTTGACGGGCTGCTTCAATTTCTGTCGCCATACTGGCTAAACGAAATGCAATAGCCTGATGTTCAAAAATAGGCTGGCCAAAGGTAATGCGTTCTTTAGCATACCGGGTCGCTTCTTCAAGTGCAGCACGTGCCAGTCCAACAGCTTGCGCGGCAATTCCAATACGGCCCCCTTCCAGATTGGAAAGTGCAATTTTCAGCCCTTCACCTTGTTGTCCCAACATTAAAGTATTAGGTACACGTACATCAGTTAAGGCAATCTGGCAGGTATCTGAAGCATGTAAGCCAAGCTTTTCCTCGGTACGAACGACTTCATAGCCTTGTGTTTCACGAGGCACAATAAATGCACTGATTCCTTTTTTACCTGCTTCCGGATCAGTTATGGCAAACACAATAATAACTCCTGCATTATTTCCAGAAGTAATGAACTGCTTGGCACCATTAATAATCCAGTCATCTCCATTTTTTACCGCACGGGTTTTGATAGCAGCTGCATCTGAACCGGTATGAGGTTCAGTCAGTGCAAATGCGCCAATCATCTCGCCTTGAGCCAATGGCATCAGATATTTCTGTTTTTGCTCGGCTGTGCCAAATTTAGCTATAGGTACACAACCAACAGAATTATGGACACTCATAATGGTCGAGGTCGCACCATCTGCAGCCGCAATTTCTTCAAGGGCCAACACATAGGCCAGATTCCCGGTGTCTGAACCACCCCACTGCTCTGGAATAAGCATACCCATAAGACCCAGCTTGCCCATTTGCAATAAGACTTCTTTAGGAAAAATACTATGTTTATCCCACTCGGCTGCTTTGGGCTTGATTTGTTCCTGCGCAAAACTTCTTGCCATATCCTGAATTAATAACTGTTCTTCCGTAAATTGCATCTCATGATCCTTGAGTAAGTTATCCTCTTTATGAATGAGGTATTGCCTCATCAGACAGCCTTGCTGTTTGCCTGCTGTTTTGCGATTTCCTGATTACGTAGTAAAAAGCGCTGTATCTTTCCGCTTGGCGTTTTAGGGAGTTCGGTCACGAATTCAACCTGTCTTGGGTAAGCATGGGCGGATAGACGTTTTTTTACAAATTGTCCAAGCTGCTCTGACAGCTCATCTGAGGGAGCTCTGCCTTCTGCCAGAACGACAAAAGCTTTTACAATTTCAGTGCGCTCCGGGTCAGGTACTCCAACCACAGCTGCTTCAATTACGGCATCATGCTCGAGAAGTGCACTTTCTACATCGAAAGGTCCAATACGGTAACCCGAAGTTGTAATGACATCATCACTTCTGCCTACAAAACTCATACTGCCATTTTCATGGAGTTCGGCAGTGTCACCTGTAAGGTAATAATGCTTTACGAAAGGAGATTTACGGCTCTCTTTATAACCGCCAAACCACATCATGGGAGACTGATTAATGTCTACTGCCAAAATACCTGGAGTACCTGCAGGAAGTTCATTTCCCTGCTCATCTACGACAGCAATACGGTAACCCGGGCTTGCGAAGCCGGCTGTACCTGCACGGATCTCATGATTTAGTCCATGGTGGTTACATACCACCATACCTACCTCGGTCTGGCCATAATGGTCAAAAATTGGTGCATCCAGAACCTGTCTGAACCAGCGAAATACTTCTGGATTTAAGGGTTCACCTGCACTGCTAACCACACGGAACTTTCCTTTAAGCTGGCCCATCTGTGCAGGGTCAGCAGCCATCATCATACGGTAAGCGGTAGGTGCGCCTGCCAAATTGGTAATTTGATAATCATTTACAATCTGGCATAAGCTTTCGATACTAAAGCCCCCTTCATAAAACAAGGTAGCATGACCTAAAAGTAATGGTCCGGTTATGCCATAATACAAACCATACGCCCAGCCCGGATCGGCAATATTCCAGAAGGCATCTTCAGCTTTCAGTCCAATAGCATCCTTCATATAGTTGCCAAAAGCGATTAAGGCTTTCAATGGTACTTCCAGCGGTTTTGCAGGACCAGTTGTGCCGGAAGTAAACATGAGCAAGAACGGGTCCTGAACGGTTTGCATAACCATTTCACATTGGTCAGATTGCGCATTAACCATATTCCAGAAGTTTAGATCACCCTGTGGTACCTTGCCCTCCCGGTCTGCCACGGTCACAATTTTCGGACACTGTTCGACTTCTTCGAGCTTACTGCGGTTGCCAATATCGGTAATGACCAGTTTGCTTTTTGCCAGCTGTAAGCGATGTTCTATAGCTTTAGGTCCAAAAGCCGTAAACAGGGGCTGATATACTGCGCCAATACGCCAAGCGCCTAAAATGGTTACCAGTAATTCAGGCGTTCGGGGTAATAAACCGGATACCCGGTCACCGGGCTTTACCCCTTGAGATTTTAAAAAATTAGCAAACTGACTTGACCATTGCTTTAACTGGCCAAACGTATACTGTTCCTTTTTCCCATCCTTGCCCTGCCAGTACAACGCAATCTGGTCGCTATCTACATCGGCATGGCGATCACAACATTCATGGCATGCATTAAGTTGTTCTGGTGACCCTGCTAACAGGTTTCTTACCGCCGTATTTAAATCAAATCCTTTTACTGCATCCTGATAATCCAACATGATTGTTACCTCAATCTGGTTTTATTGTTATTCATGACACGGGTGTTTTGATTCTCTGCCATCCACTGGCTAAATGATTATGCTTGTTTTGGAAGATACTGCTGAATAATGCTTGAAAAATCGAGGTTGGCATTACCCTGCATGCATAGCTGTTGATAAAGCTGCTGTACCAGTCCACCCAATACTACGGGCTGTTTGACCTGTGCCGCTGCTTCAACCGCCAGACCAAGATCTTTCAGCATTAATTGTGTGGCAAAACCATCCTTATAGCCTTTAGAAGCTGGCGCATTTTCACAGATATCTGGCCAAGGGTTGCAGACCTCAGAGCTCCAGCAGCGGCCACTTGAGCTGTTAATAACACCAGCAAGTGCCTGCGGATCAATCCCTAGCTTGACTCCAAGTGCCATACCTTCAGCGACGGCGGCCATAGATATGCCTAAAATCAGGTTATTACAGATTTTAGCAATTTGTCCTGCACCTACATCACCACAGTGCACCATGTTTTTGCCCATCGGACTTAACACCGTTTTAACCCGTATAAAAGTAGCCTCATCTGTGCCGACCATAAAGGTCAATGTTCCTGCCTGTGCACCTATGGTTCCACCAGAAACTGGTGCATCACAGATAGTAATCTCTCTTTCTGCTGCACTTGCTGCAATATCTTTAATAGTTTGTGGGTCAATGGTGCTACTGTCGATACATAAACTACCCGCCTTAAGTACTGCCAAGACACCATTTTCCCCCAGATATACATCCTTTACATGCTTTGCCGCAGGTAACATGGTAATAACGACATCTGCCGTTCGCGCCGCTGCCTGAGGGCTGTCACAAGCAATCCCTCCAGCCTCTGTAAAGTGGGTAACTGCAGTTTCACTTAAATCAAAACCGTAGACATTTAAACCTGCTTTGAGGAGATTCTGGGCCATTTTCCCGCCCATATTTCCCAGACCAATAAAAGCAATATTCATCCTTGAACTCCTGAATTAGCGTAAGCTGATGGTTGTGTTTACTTCGCCTGCTTCCTGCGTATCTTCAAACCAGCGGCTGGTAATGGTCTTGGTCTGTGTATAGAACTGGACAGCCTGTTTCCCATAAGGCCCGAGATCTCCAAGTTTTGAGCCACGTGAGCCTGTAAAACTGAAGAACGGTACTGGTACTGGAATCGGAATATTGATACCAACCTGGCCAATATCAATCATGTTCTGGAAAGTACGTGCTGTTGCACCACTTTGGGTAAACAAACCAACGCCATTACCAAATGGATTGGCATTGATCAGTTCGATTGCTTCTTCAAGAGTATCCACACAGATAATCGAAAGCACAGGCCCAAAGATTTCTTCTTTATAAATACGCATGTCTGTGCTGACATGGTTGAAAATCGTAGCGCCAACAAAGTTGCCATTTTCGTAGCCTTTAACCTCAACATCACGGCCATCTAGTAAAAGTTCCGCGCCCTCTTCTACACCGCTATTAATGAGCTCTACCACTCGAGCTTTTGCACGTTTTGAAATCACTGGTCCAATATCTGTATTTGGCTCATGACCGGCATTTACACTCAGCATTTTGGCTTTTTCTACCAGATCATGAATCCAGTTCTTACTTTCACCTACCATAACAGCTACAGACAGTGCCATACAACGTTGCCCGGCAGCTCCAAATGCGGCGCCGACTAAAGCATTAAGAGTTTGCTCTTTATTGGCATCGGGCATGACAGCCACATGATTTTTCGCACCCATCATCGACTGAACACGCTTGCCATGCTGACCTGCAAGGTTATAGACATGAGTTCCAACAGCGGTTGACCCTACAAAAGAAACTGCCTTGATATATTGATGTGTACACAAACGGTCGACTACGTCTTTGCCACCATGCACAACATTTAATACGCCTGCCGGAATACCGGCCTGAACTGCAAGTTCAACCAGCATCATGGTAGATAACGGGTCCTGCTCAGATGGCTTGAGAACAAATGTATTACCACATACAATCGCCATCGGGAACATCCAGAGGGGAATCATGGCTGGAAAGTTAAAAGGTGTAATACCGGCACAGACTCCTAACGGTTGTTGTAAGGTATAAGTATCTACCCCGCGTGCTACCCCTTCGGCATATTCCCCCATTTGTAATGTGCCAATTGAACAGGCATGTTCGACTACTTCCAGACCACGCTGAATATCGCCCTCAGCATCTGCCAGGGTTTTACCCTGCTCAGTAGTCAGCACATGGGCAATCTCTTTCATGTTGTCACGGATTAAATCTTGCAGCTTGAGCATAATACGCATACGTGCCTGGATCGGGGTTAAACGCCAGCTTTTAAAAGCGTCTTGTGCAGCATTAATTGCAGCTTCTACTTCATCTGGCGTCGCCATCGGCACACGACCCACAACTTCTTGTGTGGCCGGATTAATAATATCCTGCCATTCTGAAGTAGTGGATTCTACAAACTGCCCATTAATTAATAATTTGGCTGTTGTGGTCTGAATATTTGTCATTGTGTTCATAGCCTCTCCATGGGCGATATTCTTGTTGTGCTGTAATCAGAAAATATCCTAAAGCCGTATTTTCATCTTTTCGGTTTCACTTGAGACTAACAAAGAAGGTTTTGACTACCAATACAAATTCGCGCACGATTACTGTGCAAATTTGCACAAGGGATAAAATAAAAATGAAAGTGGATTGGGATCATCTACAGTTTTTTCTGGTATTGGCACGAGCCAAAACCCTGACCAATACAGCACGTATTATTGGAGTAGAACATAGTACGGTATCTAGACGGATTCAGGCACTGGAGCTGGCATTAGGAACGCCGTTATTTAAACGGGAAGCCACGGGTTATCAATTGACCCTTGAAGGGCTGGCTCTGGTTCCACGAGTAGAACAGATGGAACAGGCATTTTTGCAGATAGAAAAGCCTCATCAGCCTTTACAAGGTCGTGTGCGAATTGGCACACCAGAAGGCTTTGGTACTGCATTTTTAGCAAAATTATTGGCAGAATTATCCAAACAGTATCCTCTGCTTACTATTGATTTAATCCCTGTACCTAAAATGATCAAGCTTTCTCACCGCGAAGCCGATATTGTCATTTCGATTGACCGTCCAAAATCCGGGCCTTATATCATTACCCGTCTTAGTGATTACTGTTTAAAAATATATGGCAGCAAAGATTATCTGGCGGCCAGTTCACCTATCCATCAGCTTGAAGATTTAAAACAGCATCGTTTTGTGAACTATATCGATGACCTGATATATAGTCCTGAACTGTACTGTCTGGAACGTTTGCCCCTACAACTGAGTGCCAGCTTCAGGAGTAGCAGTATTTTAGCTCAGCAAATCGCTGTTAGTGCCGGAGCAGGTCTGGCAATTTTGCCCAAATTCTTGGCAGATGAACAACCAGAACTTGAACAAGTACTGCACAAAGAAGTCCGTTTTATTCATACTTTCTGGATGCTGACACTGGTAGATTTACAGCATGAGCCACGCATCAAGCTGGTATGGGATTTTTTAAGAACACAGGCTGACAAATACCAGCATCTACTTATGGATTAAACTTTTTAACTAAAATATTGACTAAATCTGAGCTTTATCCAGTGCGGCTTTAATGACATGCTCTGACTCAAAGTCATGATAGGTCTTGCGTTCAGAATATTCATGAGCCAGAGGTTGTACTTCTTTTAAAGTAAGCCGGCTACGCTCAGCCAAACGTATATACTCTTCAGTTCCTTTTCGCTTCCATTCAATTTCTTGGGCTTCTAATACTCTAATAACCTTAGCCGGGCTACCCAAAGCCAGCACATTTTCAGGAATGACTGCTTTTGCCTTGACCGTGCTATTGGCACCAATAATAGTATTTTCACCAATTTCTGCGTCATCCAGTATGACGCTATTCATACCTACCAGAACATTTTTACAAATTTTACAGCCATGTAAAATGGCGCCATGACCGATATGTCCATACTCTTCAATTAAAGTGATACTGGCCGGGAAGCCATGCACAGTACATGAGTCCTGAATATTCGCATTTTTCCGAACATGTATACGGCCAAAATCTGCCCGCAGACTGACAAATGGACCAATATATACTCCCTCTTCAATGATAACATCACCAATCAATACGGCTGTTGGGTGAATATAGGCTCCGGGGCTTACTACCGGAATAACTCCATCAATCTCATAACATGGCATTTTTACTTCCTTTTAATTTATTCTATTTACCTAAAGCTATATGGTAACTTCCTGTTTTAAACCGCCAAAACGTTTGTAAAACTGTGGATGTGCTGGTGGCATAGAGCCTTCTGCAGTTCTGGCCAGCTCCAGAAAAAAATCTTCTGCCGGATGAAAAACCATTTGATATACATTACTGCTAAGATTGCGGGCAGTTAGTGAAAGCCAGTTAGAAGGCAGTAATTCAAAAGGCAGATTTGGATCTTTAAGTAAAATACGGCGGTACTGATGAATCAGTAAAATACGGATCTGGAAGGCTTGTATTGGGTCCAGGTCATCTATACTTTCAATCAGATTCAGGACTTCTCTAAAATCACCAATAAACTTTTCATAACGCTGATGTAATTCCTGCACCGGCCAGTTAGTCTCGACCATACGTTTTACAGTTGGATAAGACTCTTGCCAGAGTTCCAGAGCCTCCGCCTTGAAAAGAACCACCTGATCACTCATTTTCACGTTAAGTAGCAGACTTTGCAGTTTAAGATGATCACAACCCGGATATGCCATAACATTGGTCGCAATATTGGCGAAACCGAGCCATTCCAGTTCTTTTTTTAAAATAATCTTGTTTTCAAGCTCAACTGAACTGAGTAGCACCAGATCCCATTTCTGGTCCCATTCTTTATGGCTCAGATTATAAATTTTCTGGTCAGCATTCACAAAGCGCTGGCGACTGCTTTCTGTAACGCGATAATAACTGGTTCTGCCTATTTTTTCAGAAATCAGCCAGCCGTTTTGTGCCAGCCGGAAAACGGCTGTACGTACCGAACGTTCATTGAATCCGAATACATCCATCAGCTGAATCAGGCTAGCGAGACTGATGATTCCACCACGATGGAAAATACAGTCACCAAATACAGTCATAATGAGCGAAGTGCCGCTCAAAGGCTCATTACTGATAAAATCATCGATGACTTGTTTGAGTTTTGGGTTCATCACGTTTAAATTCACCTTTGAAACGAAGTGATTTATCACAGGATAAACCACCTAGACCGATTTATGCCGATTGCCGTATGTCAAACACCCGTTGAGCCTTACCTTCTGAACGCGGGAGGGTGCCTTCAGTCACTATCTCTACACTCACCGTAATACCCACCATAATTTTAATCTGACTGATAAGCTGCTGGGATAGTTGATGTGCCATCATATCATTAATTTCTTTACGCATTTCTGCACGTATGTGCAGGCTGTCTAAATGTCCATGTTTACAGATATGAATCTGGTAATTGGGAATGAGCTGCGGGATATGCAGAATCTGCTCTTCAATCTGTGATGGAAAAACATTGACTCCTCGGATAATCATCATATCATCGCTACGTCCGACAATTTTGTCCATACGGCGCATTGGTCGTACAGTTCCGGGTAATAGACGCGTCAAATCCCGGGTACGGTAACGGATAACCGGCATACCTTCTTTGGTAATTGTGGTAAATACCAGTTCTCCCAGCTCACCATCTGGCAATACCTCACCAGTTTCAGGGTCAATAATTTCCGGATAAAAATGGTCTTCCCAAATAGTAGGGCCATCTTTACTTTCTAGACACTCCATTGCTACGCCGGGACCCATAACTTCAGAAAGTCCATAGATATCTAGAGCATCAATATTCAGACGCTCTTCAATTTCACGGCGCATCTCATTAGTCCACGGCTCTGCACCAAAAATTCCAGTTTTAATTGAGGTATTTTTTGCGGTATTAAATTTCTTTTCCAGACATTCGATAATATTAAGGCAATAAGACGGCGTAACCATTAATGCAGTTGGTTTAAAGTCATGAATCAGTTGTGCCTGACGCTCTGTCTGTCCGCCCGACATGGGGATAACGGTTGCCCCCAGACGTTCTACTCCATAGTGTGCACCCAGACCTCCTGTAAATAGCCCATAACCATACGAGACCTGAATAATATCCTGATTACTTAAGCCAGCAGCTCTTAGCGAGCGGGCAACCAGATCAGCCCAGGTATGAATATCATTTTGCGTATAACCTACTACCGTTGGCTGTCCGGTTGTACCTGAGGATGCATGTACCCTTACAATTTTTTCCTGAGGCACGGCAAACATGCCGAACGGATAATGATCACGCAGATCCTGTTTTGTGGTAAAAGGAAATTTTGCCAGATCTTCCAGATGTTGAAAGTCCTCGGGATGCACGCCTGCATCATCAAACTTTTTCCGGTAAACCGGACTATTTTGATAGGCATGCACCAAAGTTTTCTTTATACGTTCCAGTTGTACCTTGCGCAGCTCATCTGTTGAAACCGTTTCAATATATTCCATCGTATTGTTATTCATATTCTATACTCCATGTACAGTCATCCTGCCTGTATGATTCTGAAAAGACGATGCTCTTTTCATCCATATTCTTTAAGAATTGTGTAGCCCTGCCTGTTCTAGCGGCCTTTGTATTCAGGTGTACGCTTTTGCATAAAAGCCTGTACACCTTCACGGTAATCCTCTGAACGGCCTGCCAGACGCTGTAAGTCACGTTCAAGAAGTAACTGCTCATCCAGAGTATTATGCGCAGCAGCATGGATTGCTTTTTTAATTAATCCCAATCCATAAGTTGGTTGCTTGGCCAGATGTTCAGCCATTTTCTCAGCTTCAACCTGTAACTGCTCATCTTCAACTACCCGCCAGATCATACCGAGCTGTAATGCCTGCTCAGCCGGGATCTTATCTCCCAGTAATGCCAGTCCCATGGCTTGTGCCCGACCAACCAGCCGCGGCAAGAACCAGGAGCCTCCAGAGTCTGGAACCAGCCCCAAACGGCAGAAAACCTGGATAAATGAGGCTGACTTCGCTGCCAGAACCAGATCACAAGCCAATGCAATATTGGCCCCTGCTCCAGCCGCAACACCATTAACCGCACAAATAACCGGTTTTGGCATCTCGGTAATCAGTTTAATGAGCGGGTTATAGTATTTTTCAATTGAAAGGCCCAGGTCTGGTACTGCTGAATCAGGATCGACTACCCGGTCATTCAGGTCCTGCCCGGCACAAAAACCTCGACCTTGTGCTGAAATAACTACAGCACGAATATCGGGCTGCACAGCCCATTTGTTGAGGACCTGAGCAACTTCCTTATGCATAACTTCATTAAAACTGTTGAGCTGCTCTGGACGATTAAACTTTAAATAGCCCACAGTATTTTTTTCTTCAACAAGAATTGTCTGGTAGTCCATTCAGTATTTCCCTTTGAACCTGATTTTTATTTTAAAATAGATTAATTATTCATCGAAACTTAAGCGTACATTGGCTGTTACCGGTCGTGCCTGACAGCTCAGGACATAACCTTGAGCGATTTCATCCTCTTCCAGACTATAATTAACAGCCATATCAACCTTACCTTCTATTATCTTGCACTTACAGGTGGCACAGACTCCGCCCTTGCAAGCATAGGGTAAATCGGCTCCGGCGCGTAGTGCAGCATCCAGAATACTGTCATCCTGTCTGGAAACCTCTACCACCAGCTCACGTCCATCCAGAATAATCTGAACTTTCTCTTCATTACGACCTTCAATTTCTCTCGTAGTTACTTTTGTGGTGCCGGTATTAAAACGCTCGGTATGAATTTTACTGTGCTCAATACCGAACTGCGGTAATGTCTGCTCGACGGCATCCATCATGGCCTGCGGTCCACAGGCAAAACAGTGGTCAATGTCCTGATTAATCAAACCGGCACTATAAAGCTGTTGCAGTTTTTCAGTATCGATATGACCATTAAGCAGCTGGCTGTCGTTCATTTCCCGTGAAAAGATATTGATAAGCTGAAAGCGTTCTTTAAAGCGATCTTTTAAGTCCATAATCTGTTCTGAAAACATGGTTTGTTTCCATGAACGGTTACCATAAATTAAAGTAAAATTTGCATTTTTCTGCTGGTACAAGACTGATTTAACAATAGAAAGAATAGGTGTAATACCGCTACCTGCTGCGAATGCCAGATAATTTTTTCCGCCAGTTTTTGCAGCCTTCTGAAAAAAAACACCTTGGGGTGGCATGACCTCCAGCACATCACCAGCTTTTAAGCGGTTATTGGCCCAGTTTGAAAATTGTCCCCGTTCAATCTTTTTGATTGCGATACTCATGTCTTCTTGAGTATCGCTACAGATTGAATAGCAGCGACGGATTTCACCAGTTTCACTCATATGCCGGATAGTCAGATGCTGGCCTGGCTGATATTGAAATTGCTGTTGCTGTTCAGGTGAAATTTCAAAAGCAATACAGATCGCCTGTTCAGTTTGCGGGCTGACTGATTTAATTTTTAGCGGAATAAATTGGTTCATATAAAAATCCTTCTTTATTTTGACCATTCGGTTATTTAAATACATTTAAAATAGTCAAAAGGTTCCAGGCATTGCTGGCATCGGTACAGTGCTTTACATGCAGTAGAACTGAATTCACTTAACAGTTTAGTATGCTGGCTATGACAGCGTGGGCACTCAATTCCATCGGACAGAGCAACATGGGTACCACAGCTATGTGCTTCACCCTGTGGCGGAGCAATACCATATTGCTGTAATTTCTGTTTACCGCTTTCACTCATCCAATCAGTAGTCCAGACTTCGGACAGATCCACTACTACCTGTACCGGAACCAAACCCTGAACAGTAAATGCTTGGGTAATTTCTGCCTTAAGCAGATCTGTAGCCGGACAGCCGCTATAGGTTGGAGTTAAACGAACGATAATTTGATCTTCTTCATTTAGTTCCACTCCACGGATCATACCTAGGTCAACGACTGAAAGAACCGGAATTTCAGGATCAGCCACCTGTTTCAGAGTTTCCCAGCATTCATCCAGACAGTGTTTGATTAGCTCCATACCCGTTACTCCCATGTTCCCTGCTTACCAGTTCATATTTGGATATGAACGCTGCAAATACTGCATTTCAGCCAGTACATAACCCAGATGTTCAGTATGTAGACCCTGTCTGCCACCACTACGGTAAGCACCGGTTTCCGGAAGAGTCAGCTTAAAACGTTCAATTTCAGCAGTCGTCTGTTCAAGCCATTCAGCTTTTAATGGTTCAAGGTCCATGAGAACCTGTTGTTCAACCAGTATCTGTTCATCAGCATTTAAAACAAATAGTTCATCGCTAAAGCGCCATAGCTGATTTAATCCTGTCTGGGTTTTTTCATGTGCCTCATCTGTTCCCAGACTCAAGCGTTCCATCCAGGCAGTAGAAAACCGCAGGTGATACTTCACTTCTTTTAATGATTTTGCTGCGAAAGCTGCCAGCTCAGCTTGAGAACTTTTCGCTAGAGCCGTAAAAAGGAGTACATGATAATGATCCATCAGCCACTGGCGGACAATCGTCTGGGCAAAATCACCATTTGGCTGTTCACACAGCAGCAGGTTACGGTATTCACGTTCAGTACGAAAATAAGCCAGTTTGTCTTCATCACGGCCTAGCCCTTCGAGTTCACCAGCCAGACTTAAGGCAGTCCGTGCCTGGCCCAACAGGTCCAGGCCAATATTGGCTAGGGCAATATCAATTTCCAGTTCAGGTGCATGACCACACCATTCAGAGAGCCGGTGCGATAAAATCAGCTGGCTATCGCCAATATGTAAAAGAAACTGTGCTAAAAGTGGATGATTCATACAATACCTTCCTTACATATGCTCGATGCCATCTGGTATATGGTAAAAAGTTGGATGGCGGTACACCTTGTCCAGAGAGGGATCGAAAAATTCCGGTTTCTCATCTGGCTGCGAAGAAGTAATCAGTTCTGACTTCACCACCCAAATGCTGATACCTTCATTACGGCGGGTATAAACATCACGGGCATTTTGCAAGGCAATTTCAGCATCAGGTGCACGCAGGCTACCTACATGGCGGTGGCTTAAACCCTGCTTGCTTCGTATGAAGACTTCATATAATGACCAGTTATTTTTATGTTCCATGTCGTTTTGTTCCTGTTTTTATTGAATAGCTAAAACCAGATTTCAGGCAACCTTTTTAGATTGTTGCTGTGCCTGCTGTTTTTGGGCATATACAGCAGCAGATTCACGGACCCATTTTCCGCCTTCCCATGCTTTACGGCGGGCATCAATGCGTTCCTGGTTACATGGGCCTTTCCCGGCAATCACAGCAAAAAATTCATCCCAGTTAATCTCGCCAAATTCGTAGTGGCCAGTTTCTTCATTAAAATGCAGTTTCTCATCAGGTACAGTCAGGCCAAGTTGTAGTACTTGCGGTACAGTGTTATCGACAAATTTCTGGCGCAGCTCGTCGTTACTGAAGCGTTTAATTTTCCAGGCCATACTCTGTGCACTGTTAGGGGAATTATCATCATTTGGGCCAAACATCATCAGTGCTGGCCACCAGTAACGGTTGACCGCATCCTGTGCCATCTGTTTCTGTTCAGGTGTACCATTTGCAAGCTGCATCATGGCTTCAAACCCCTGCCGCTGATGGAAACTTTCTTCCTTGCAAATTCGTACCATTGCCCGTGCATATGGCCCGTAAGATGTACGGCACAAGGCTACCTGATTAACGATCGCGGCGCCGTCGACCAGCCAGCCAATTGCGGCGACATCTGCCCAGCTTAAAGTTGGATAGTTGAAGATAGATGAATACTTCATGCGTCCCGCAATAAGCTTGTCCATCATATCGTCCCGGTCAGCACCGAGTGTTTCGGCTGCGCTATATAAATACAACCCATGACCTGCTTCGTCCTGAACTTTTGCCAGTAGTACTGCTTTACGTTTCAGGGTAGGTGCTCGGGTAATCCAGTTTCCTTCCGGTAGCATACCTATAATTTCTGAATGGCCATGCTGTCCAATCTGGCGAATGAGCGTTTTTCGGTACGCTTCTGGCATCCAGTCCTTTGGCTCAATGGTAATATCTTGTTGTATGGCTTGTTCAAAATCTTCAGCATGATTTTTCATTATTTCCTCACTTGTCCCAAGTGGCTATAATTTAAAATTAAAGCGATACTAAATTTAAATCAATATAAATTTTTAGGTATCATTTAAAATAATTTATTTATAACTTTTAATAAATTGATTTTTATATAATTTTTAATTTAACTGGTTTTTTTTATTTATCTTTTGATTCAATTTTAATTGACAATTTCATTTTTAGAAATCAAATTATATAACAGGATAATTAAAATTTATTTAAATAAGTATCATAAAAGGGAGTTTGTAATGCTTGAACTGGAAACAGGTACACCTTATACGGAAAGTGATCATACCCAAGCAGGCAATCCAAGAAGTCCTGTAAAAACCTTAAGCTCGCTTGTCTGTGGACAGGAATATATTGCCCAGCAGGATTTACGTACTGTCTATCACGCCATTACTGGTAAAGCTGTTTATCAGGTCAGCAGTTATGGTATTGATATGCAAGCAGTGGTTAACTATGCCAAAACTCAAGGTTCACTTATTGCGACATGGAGTTTTCATCAGCGCGCACATGCGCTCAAGCAGGTAGCACAATATTTGCTGGAACGTAAGGAGGCCTATTATGAACTGGCGAAAGCAACCGGCTGTACCCGTAAGGATGCTTGGGTCGATATTGAAGGTGGTATAGGTACACTGTTTGCCTACTCCAGTCTGGTACGCCGTGAACTCAGTGATGAAACAGTATTGATTGAAGATAACTGGATTCCACTTTCCAAACAGGGCACCTTCGGGGCAAAGCATCTACTTACCCCTAAGACTGGTGTTGCCGTACATATTAATGCCTTTAATTTTCCGGTTTGGGGGATGCTAGAGAAAATTGCGCCAGCGCTGCTTGCCGGTGTCCCTTGTATTGTTAAACCTGCGACAGAAGGCGCAGAACTTACACATGCTGTGGTTCAGGCTATTTATGCCAGCGGTTTTCTGCCTGAAGGCACTTTACAGTTAATATGCGGTCAAACTTATGACCTGCTAGAACAGTTAGGTCCACAAGATATCGTAACCTTCACTGGCTCTGCAACAACCGGACAGAAATTACGCGCCCACCCTCATCTTAACCGCTACTCGATTCCGTTCAGCATGGAAGCAGACTCAGTAAACAGTGCTATTTTAACCGAAGGAGCCAGCGAAGAAACTATTGAACTATTTGTCCGTGAGGTTTATCGGGAGATAACGTCAAAAACCGGGCAGAAATGTACTGCCATTCGTCGGGCTTTCGTGCCGGCTTTCCTGCTGGATACAGTGCAACAAAAACTGCTGGCCCGACTGGAAAAAGTTGTAGTCGGTGATCCAGAACATGAAAATGTGACGATGGGTGCGCTTGCCAGTCTCAAACAAAAATATGATGTCACTGAAAAAGTCGAACTGCTGAGCCAGGAAGCAAAGATTGTCTTTGGTGGACATAATGATCAAAATTTTCAGTTTCACTCAGACTCTCCTGAAAAGGGTGCATTTTATCCGCCTACCTTACTGTGCTGTTCAAATCCGGTCACTGCAAGATATGTGCACGAGATTGAGGCTTTTGGTCCAGTTGTAACTTTGATGCCTTATCAAAACCAAACTGAGCTGACTGAGCTGGTTGCCCGTGGTGAAGGTAGTCTCGTTGCTTCAATTGTTCGCAATACAGAGCAAAATATTGAAAGTCTGATTGCAAAAATTGCACCGTGGCATGGTCGTATTCATATTCTGGATACAGAAAATGCAAAAGAGAGTACCGGACACGGCTCACCCTTACCGCATCTAGTTCATGGTGGGCCAGGCCGTGCAGGTGGTGGAGAAGAGCTCGGAGGCCTGCGAGCAGTCAAACATTATATGCAGCGTACAGCCATTCAGGGCTCACCTGACGTCATGACACAGATTGGACATAGCTGGACAGCAGGTTCAAGAATTTTTGAAGATCGCGTACATCCATTTAAGAAAAGCTTTGACGTGCTTCAAATTGGTGAACGCCTCCTTACGGCACGTCGGACAGTTACCGAAGCCGATATCGTAAATTTTGCCTGCTTAAGTGGTGACCACTTCTATGCCCATATGGACAAGATTGCCGCGGCAGATTCATTGTTTGGTGAACGCGTGGCTCATGGGTATTTTGTTGTATCTGCCGCAGCGGGCCTGTTTGTAGAAGCAGCACCAGGACCGGTTATTGCCAATTATGGTATGGATAACCTGCGCTTTGTTGAGCCGGTAAAAATAGGTGATACTATTCAGGTTGAATTAACCTGTAAGCAAAAAACGCCGAAACCTCAACGTGAGCCAGAGCAGAAACCATATGGTGTGGTTGTCTGGGATATCAAGGTTAAAAACCAGCATAATCAACTGGTAGCAACCTATGATATTCTGACGCTGGTCGAATGCGCTGCATAAACGCTGGTAAAGTTCAGGATAAAAGTCTGCTGAAGGGCTTTTATCCTGAAATGTAGTTATTTATAGAACAAGACTAAAAAAACTAACTATTTGATATAATAAGTAAAAATAATCATAGTTTACCTAAATCATTTACTTATAACAAAACATAAAATTAGGATACTGTACTTCACTCTATACCATGTTAGAAGTGAAACATATAAGCTGATAAAGAGATGATCTGATGCGTGTCCATTTCCTGAACAGTATTTCAACCTGTCCTTTAGGTGGTGCCTTGATGGATGGCTTTTCTTATGCCAAGTTGCGGGGGCGTTTAACCTGTACCTGTGTGCTGATTGAAACAGCTGATAGTCTGGTACTGGTTGATACTGGTTTTGGATTACGTGACATTGCTTCTCCACGTACCCGCCTCGGCTGGTTTTTCCGTTTTCTGGTCAGGCCAGAGTGGCGTGAAGAAATGACAGCAATCCGGCAGATTGAACGTTTAGGCTATGACCCGCGTGATGTAAGACATATCATTTTATCGCATCTGGATTTTGACCACGCTGGCGGACTGGATGATTTTCCCCATGCTACTGTTCATATGATGCAAACAGAACGGGATTATGCCCTTTCGCAAAAGACCTGGCTGGACCGGCAGCGTTTTCGTCCACAGCAGTGGTCTTATCGCGAGAAATGGAAAGTATATAACCCTGATGCAGGAGAAGGCTGGTATGGTTTTAATTCAGTAAGAGATCTGGATGGGTTACCACCTGAGATTTTATTTGTTCCTCTTTCAGGTCATACACATGGTCATGCCGGCATTGCCATTCAGGCTGGAGATAAATGGCTGCTTAATGCTGCTGATGCCTATTTTTATCATAAGGAAATAGATCCCGTCAGTCCATGCTGTACCCCTGGCCTGCGTTTTTACCAGACCATGCTGGAAAAAGACCGTAAAGCGCGTCTCTCTAATCAGGCCCGTTTACGCCAGCTTCATAAGCACCATGCACATGAAATTGACATATTTTGCTCGCATGATAGTCATGATTTTGAACGCCTGAGTGGCCGTTCAGCAGAGTTACCTGCGTCCTTCTTCAAATAGCTCGCTTCCGGTAAATTTTATAATAATTTTAAATACCTGAAAAATATCTACTTATGGGCCGGTTAATATGGAACAGTTCGGTTTGTACTGCTGTAGCATTATAGTATCTGCCTCTAAAAAATCCAGTTCTGCCGGATGATGAGTAACATAGATCATTGGGAGTTCAATATGGCTTTGCAATTGTTTAAGAAAGGGTAAAACCTGCTGTTTTAGCTGCTGATCTAAGCCGCTTAGTGGTTCATCAAGAAGCAGCAAGTCTGGAGATGAAAGCAGAGCCCGACCTATTGATACCCGCTGTGCTTCACCGCCCGAAAGTTGGTGAGATTTACGCTGGAGTAATTTTTTTAATTCAAGTAAGTCAACTATATGTTCAAGGCTAATTTTTTGATGGACTGTTTTTGAGAATTTTTTCGCGTAATGCAGATTTTGTAATACATTCATATGAGGAAATAATAGGGCATGTTGAAATATCAGGGCAATATGTCTCTGATGAGTAGGAAGATTCACATTCTCTACCGTATCGAGCAAAGTAGTTTCTTTAAAGACAATCTGGCCTTCTACCGGAGATAATAAACCTATAATGTTTTTTAAGAATGTTGTTTTCCCGCTTCCTGATGCTCCCACAATCCCCAATACCTGCTGTTGCATGGTCAGGTTTACATCTAATCTGAACCCTGGCTGTTGATAGTGAAATTTGCATTTGAGCATATCACCCCTCCAGTTTTTTCTGGTATTTTTGTAAAATGAAGTAATTGGCGATGAGGGCTGAAAAAGCCAGTACCAGAGATAACATCACCAGCCGTAGAGCTATTTCTTCACCATTGGGCTGCTGTAAAAAAGAATATATAGCAATAGGCACAGTACGGGTCTCACCAGGAATATTGCCTACAAAAGTAATGGTCGCGCCAAACTCTCCGAGACTCCGGCTAAAACATAAAATACTGCCAATGATCATGCCGGGTAAGGCCAAAGGTAGACTAATACTGTAAAAGACCTGAACAGGTGTAGCGCCAAGTGTACCTGCTACATGTTCTAACTGCCGGTTCATTGACTGAAAAGACAGGCGGATTGGCTGTACCATTAATGGAAATGCGATTACCATTGAAGCCAGCACGGCACCTTTCCAGTTAAAGGCCAGTTCCAGTCCAAGAATATGCAAGTACTGACCGATTAGCCCTTGCTGACCAAATAGTATAAGTAACAGATAACCTAATACGACAGGCGGCAAGACCATCGGGAGCTGTAATAAGGCCTCAACCATAAATTTTAGACGAAATTCATAACGAGCCAAGTACCAGGCTAATACAATAGCAAACGGTAAACAGACCAGCGTTGCAAACAGGCCAACTTTGGCTGATAAATAAAGTGCACTCAGCTCTTCTGGTCCGAACATGATTATCCTTAAGGTTTAAGCGAAAAGCCGTAGTGATGAAATATAGTTTTTGACTGTATTGACTCTACAATAAACTTTTGGAATCGTACCGCTTCAGGGCTGTTACTTCCTGCCTTGGTCAAGGCAAGCGGATAGATAACAGGATTATGCAAATGCTCAGGAAAGACTCCCAGAATTTTTACCTTTTGACTGATCAAAGCATCTGTCTTGTACACGATTCCCAGTTTACATTCTCCCCGTTCTACAAAGGTCAGCGTAGAACGTACATCATCTGTACCTACAATGCGCCCTTTCAAATCATTCAGCCAGCGTAATCTAATCAAGGCCTGTTTAGCGTATTTGCCTGCGGGAACAGTCTCCATCTGTGCTGTACACAAATATCCATTAAAAACTTTAGCTATTTTAAAGTCCGGCTGCGGCTTGAATGTAATATGTAGGTATTTGGGGCTAATCATAACTAGCTGATTACCCAATAAAGGCCTCACTTGATCCGCATGAATTTTATTTTTTCTGACCAGATAAGCCATCCACTCCTGATCTGCTGAAAAAAATAGATCACTACTGGCTCCGGCTTCAATCTGTTTAGCCAGAGTTGAAGAGCCACCAAATACTGTGACAATTTTAGTTTGTGGATATTGAGCCTGATAAATTTTAGCGATTTCAGTCATGGCATTGTTCAGGCTGGCCGCTGCATAGATCTTAACCGTACCGGCCTGTGTAGAGGAAAATGTCAGTGTCAGGCACATATAAGAAAACAGGATTTTTTTCATGTGCATTTTCCTTATTACTGAATAAATAAGCCTTGAACCATATCGCCTTGACTCAGGTTTCGTTCTGCCGGAACCCGTACCAGACAATTAGCCTGCATTAAATTACTCAACATATGTGATTGCTGCCTGGACAGACTCTTAACTGTTAAAACCGAATCATCAAAGCTTGCGTACATTCTTAAAAAACGTTCTCTGGCATCCATTTTCAGATCATGGCTCAGTACCGCATTAAACCAGCTCGGCTGATTTTTTTGACCTTGTAAAACGTTTAATAAGGTGGAAGTATAGACTTGCATACCTACATAAACCGCTGCAGGATTGCCCGGCAGGCCTAGCAGATAACAAGGTGATTTGTCATTACGCTGTAAGTACGCAAAGAATATGGGTTTACCCGGCTTCTGTTTTACTTTCCAGAAAATCTGTTCAAAACCTGACTCTAAAGCAACGGGACGAATAAAATCATAATCTCCCACCGATACACCGCCAGTGGTTAAAATCAGGTCATAACTTGACGATAATTTCTGGATGAGTGCCTGTACAGCCTCTTTGGTATCAGCAATATGAAAGATTTCTACTTGCTGCCCTGCCTGCTGAAACCATGCCTTAATCAAGGGTCCATTGGCATCAAAAATTTTTCCTGCTGCAAAGTCCTCTACACTTTCAGCAACTTCATCTCCTGAAATAACTATGGCAACTTTAGGATATTGAAAGACTTCAACGGTATTGATCCCTGCCATGCTTAAGGAAGCAATTACTCCGACAGACAATTGCTGACCTTCATTTGCCAATAATTGCCCTGCTACAATTTCCTCGCCTACATCCCGGATATCAATATTAGCTTTTAAGTTTTCGATGATTTTAATTCTGGATGAATTGATTAGCTCAACTATTTCCTGACGCGCCACTGTAGTAGTTCCAGATGGAATTTTGGCCCCAGTAAAAATTCGGACTGCCTGCTCTGCCTGGAGTTGTACTTCGACCTGCTGACCGGCCCGAATTTCACCGATGAGCTGGAATTCACTTTCCGGTTCAATCGCTTTTTTGGCACAGATGGCATATCCATCGACTGCACTTTGTGAAAATAAGGGTAAATTGATTGAAGAATAGATATTTTCAGCCAGATAGCGATTTAAGGCGTTCTGTAATTCAAGTTTCTCAGTATCTAAGGGCTGCACATGTTGCAAAATGCGATCCAATGCCTGATCTACACTGATCAGGCCATGTTCAGCACCACACCTTGAGCTGATAGTATTCATTGATACCCTCCCTGATGTGGAATATTTTTTTGCACATCAAACAGATGGATCAAAGCGGGTAAAACTGCAATCAAAGATTCTTTGGCACCTTGACGGCTGCCTGGTAAAGTCATGATCAGACTGTTCTCGATATAACCAGCGACACCACGACTTAAAGCAGCATAGGGCGAACGTTTCTGACCAAAATTGCGTGAAGCTTCCATCAAGCCGGGTATTTCCCGCTTTAATAAAGGCTGTAAGGTTTCAACAGTTAAATCTTTAGGGCCGAGTCCTGTTCCGCCTACCGTTAAAATGAGTGGATAATCATTTTTCTGTTGTTCAACCAGTGCTAGTAACTGTTCAGGATTGTCCGGAATGATCTGATAGGCAATATTTACGAAATTAGCTTCTTGTAATATTTCCAGGACATTTTGCCCTGCTGTATCCGGCTTTTTACCGGCAGCAACCGTGTCTGACAATACAATGATGGAAGCAGGCAAGCTGTTTTTTAAAACGCGGGTAAAATGTGATTTCCCCCCTTTTTTCTTTTGTAACTTGCATTGATCCAGTGATAAATCTTCTGGTTCACAATGAGGCTTTAACATATCATACAGTGTTAAACCGGCCAGACTGACTGCCGTTAAAGCTTCCATTTCCACACCCGTTGGGCCTATGGTTTCAACTATCGCAATAATTTCAACATGCGTATCAAACAGTTCATATTCCACGTCAGCCCGGTAAATGGGTAATGGATGACATAGTGGAATGAGCTCATCGGTACGTTTAGCTGCCAGAATTCCTGCAATGCGAGCCGTCTTGAGAGCATCACCTTTTTCAGTATTACCATGGCGTAATAATTCAATGCAATGTGGCGGAGCACGCAGAATTCCTGTGGCCACTGCAGTACGGTAACTTTCTGCTTTCATCCCGACATTTTTCATTGCCTATTCCTGTGGTTCATTCTTTCTTTAAACAAGCATATTTTCAGTTCTAGCTTATAGCGGCCATTGATAAATCAATGAAGTGTTCTCTTTGGTGTGACGGCAATGCTGATGCTTTTCGGCTGAATGTTCTGGATGATGTGCATGGCTAAGGTCTATTTCATCTTTACGGATACAGCAACCCTCAACATATTGACTACTGCCATCTATATAGAACTCTTCTTTCCAGACCGGTACCTCATGTTTGACCCGTTCTACTGCTTCTTCACAGGCTGCGAAGGCTTCCCGGCGATGTGCTGCATAAGCAATGGCAATAATGGCTTTTTCACCAATCTCCAGTGCCCCAATCCGGTGTATTACACGTACATAAGATACGCCGTATTTAAGCTGAATTTCCTGTTCAATCTGACGAATCATTTTTTCTGCAACGGGTGCATAGGCAGTATATTTTAGTGCTTTTACTGCTTTGCCTTCATGGTGATTCCGAACCGTACCGATAAATACTCCAATCCCACCACATTCAGGAAAAGACTGAATCAGATCAAAAAATTCCAGCTTTAAAGCAGCCTCCTGAATCCGGGGAAACTGTTTGCATTCGCCCATTTCAACCTCCTGCTACAGGTGAAAGTAGTACCAGCGTGCTGTCAGTAATGAGTGAAGTCTGACGTGAAATAATATCTTCACCAATTGCACAGGCACAGCGTTCCATTATGGCAAGGGCTTCAGGATAGTTAAGTCCCACCTGATCCAAGACCTGAGAAACTGTACTTTGAGATTTGCAGATAATTTCGAAATTTTGCGGTAACTGCCGTTCTACCGCACCGAAGGCTTCAATTCTGATTTTGATCTGTGACATCTTAGCCTCCTATCATATGCATGCTAATCTTGCGGCTGTTTTGGTTCATATTCTGACTTTTTAAACGCTGTGCTATAGCGTAAAAGCCTTGTTCTTTGTTCCAGATGTATGGAGATAAAATGCTGTATAAATTCACTTCACCCAAAGGTAAAGAAGAGCCCAGAGAGCGGATTTCATTTTTAATATTTAAACCTTGTGGTGCAAACAGGCAGTTATAAAATTCACCTTGTGCTGTCAACCGTAACCGGTCACAGCTGCCACAAAATGAATTGGTAATGGTCGAGATAATTCCGATCGGATGGCCATCAATCAAATACTGTCTTGCAGGTTCCGAACCTGACTGTGCAGAGTCATTGTTTTTCTCAGTGAGAGTAAATTCAGTCGCCAAGGTTTCTAAAATGTATTTTTCACTGACCACATATTCCGTAGACCATTTTCTATCCCCATCCAGGGGCATAAATTCAATAAAACGCAGCATATTTTTTTGCTGAACCGACCAGCGTGCCAAAGGCAGAATTTGATGGTTATTGATTCCGTTCATCAATACACAATTGATCTTGATCGGTAAGCCAGCAGCTTTGACTGCCTGAATTCCTTCCAAAACGGGTGTTAAATCTTTTTGGGTCAGCTGCTTGAACTGCTTGTTATTCAAGCTATCCAGACTGATATTCAAATCATCCAGTCCGGCCTGTTTTAAGCTATCTGCATATTGCTTGAGGTAGTGTCCATTAGTGGTCATCGAAATACGCTTTAGGCCCAGCTTTCTTAGAGCTTGAAGCTGTTCAACGAAATGCACTACTCCCTGCCGCATTAAGGGTTCACCACCAGTAATGCGGATAGCTTCTATACCATGACGAACCATAAAATCACAGAATTGATATAACTCTTCAAAACTGAGCAGGTCTTGTTTTTTCAGCCATTCAGGATGTTCTGGCATACAGTAGACACACTTAAAATTGCAGCGATCAGTCACTGAAATACGTAGCTTGCGCTTGCTGCGGCCAAACTGGTCGACAAATAATGCAACGTTTTCAAGCTGTGTCATCGTCTTCATGTTGAATATCCATCTTCAGACTGCGGGCTGGTTATGCGCATCTGCAATGCTTGATACCTGCATTGCTCAATCTTGTAATAATCAGGTTTGCAATAAGTGTTCCAACTTTGCGCTAAAAGAAAAATATTCAGTTTTAGTGCAGAAATTTGAGCTGCTGATACTGTTGCAGCTCATCCAGCGAATTAATACTGTGAAAAAATAGGGCATGATTTTTAAAACATGCGACTTGAGCGTGCAAATCACTAAAACAGTGTTTAAGACTGCGCTGTTCTTGTTCAATATGTAAATTCAGGGTTACCAAGCTGCTGCGCTTGACCAGACAAAATGGATAAAGTGGCTTACCATTGATTTCGACATAAGCGACTTCTGCCAGATTATTTTTAGCTAGAGCCACATGTAGCTTGAGCAGTACTTTGGATGGGATATAGGTTACATCGCAGGGTACAAATAGCACATAGTCTGATTGCACATGCGTCCAAGCACTTTTCATGCCCATTAATGGCCCCTGAAAACCGGTCTCATCATCCTGATAATAATAAATATTTGGAATAATTTTTTGATAGATGGAATAGTCACGATGACTATTGATCCAGACCTGTGCAATATTTGGTTTCAGTTGTTGATAAATTTTAATCAGCTGAATCTGTTCATCAAATTTCTGCAACAGTTTGTTGATGCCATTCATCCGTCTGGCCTGTCCACCGGCTAGTATCACCAGATCAGTACGCGGATAAACTGTTTTATTATTTTCTCTCTTGCTCCCTTTTTTCATTCTACCGCCTCCATTTGGCATGCTTTAATCAGACCACGGATTTCAGGCAGACATGAACCGCAATTTCCTCCAGCTTTTAAACATGCAGTTATCTGTTTTTCATCCATAATATTTTTAGTTTTAATGGTTTCAATAATGCGGTTTTTACCGACTTTAAAACAGCTACACACCAAGGGACCTTCATTATTCACCATGGACATTGGCTGCCCGGCGAGTAAGGCTTTACGATGCATGGCACTTAAACGTTCACGTTTAAACAGGTTGGCTATCCAGTCCCGGTCTGGTAATAAAGCCTTCGGTGCAATATACAGGCTGGCAATTAAGTGACCTTCTTTCAGTACTACAGTATGGCTGATGTGAGCAGTTTGATCTTCAAGATTTAGCCATTCAAAACTTTCATCCTGAAATGGGAATAATTCTTTTAAATGCTCAGTAGTATGAGCGAATTTTTGACGATCTGCCAGTTCATAACGGAGAGCTTTGGTGGTGGTGATCTTTACCCACCAAACCATATTTTCAATAGACGATTGCACGGTTTTTTCAAAACCCTGACGTACATAAAATACGCCTTGCCACTGAATATGAAAGGGTTGTATGAGCACTGGTGTGTGTTTAAATTCTGGCTCATCGGAAATAGCATCGACTACCGGATTCACGATCTTGCCGATCCTGGCGTCAGAGGCCACCTGGTCATTCCAGTGAATCGGTGCAAAGACCTGTCCACGGCGAATATTGTCACTGACCATTGCACGTAAAACACAATTTCCCCATCTGGATTTAACTTCTACCAGCTCGTCATCTTTAATCCCGTATTTCAAGGCATCATGCGGATGGATTTCACAATACGGTTCAGCACGGTGTGTACTTAAATTGGCAGAGAGTCCGGTACGGCTCATGGTATGCCATTGATCTCGGATCCGGCCAGTATTTAAAATTAAAGGAAATTCACTACAGATTGGATAAAATGGATCTACTGCAGAGACCGCAATAAATTTAGCTTTGCCATCGGCATGGCTAAACTGACCTTGGCTATATAGTCGAGTGACTAAATCATCTGCCTGATCTTTGCTCCACACTGGCCACTGCACTGGTTTTAGCTCATTGTACTCAGCCAAGCTTAAATCGGTTAAACCCTTTAAATTGAAATAACGGAAATATGGTGTTTCAGATCGCTGACTTAAATGAGAATTTTGTTCGGCAGATAATCGGGCATGTTCCAGAAAAATGTCATGGCTATTATTAAAATCAAAACCACTAAATCCCATTTTTTGAGCCACCTGACTGATGGCCCACCAGTCAGCTTTGGCTTGTCCTGGTATATCTAAAAAAGCACGCTGTCTGGAAATACGACGTTCCGAATTAGTCACGGTGCCATCTTTTTCTCCCCAACCAAGTGCAGGTAACAAGACATCGGCATATTGAGTGGTATCTGTATTTTGGCAAATATCCGACACCACCACAAAGTCACATTTTTCCAGAGCTCGTTTGACCTGATCGGCATCCGGCATGCTCACAACTGGATTGGTCGCCATGATCCAGATTGCTTTAATCTTGCCGCTTTCAACTGCCTGAAATAAATCAACGGCTTTTAGCCCTGCCTGCTTGGCAATATAGGGGCTTTGCCAGAAATTTTGCACCAGTTGCTGATGGCTTTCATTTTCCAGCTCCAGATGGGCTGCCAGCATGTTGGCCAGTCCACCCACTTCACGCCCGCCCATCGCATTCGGTTGTCCGGTCATAGAAAATGGTGCGGCACCCAGTTTGCCAATTTTCCCCGTCAATAAATGGCAGTTGCTAATACTATTAGCCTTGTTTACTCCTTGAGAAGACTGATTCACCCCCATCGAAAACAGGGTCATGACTTTGTCGGTCTGGGCAAATTTCTCATAAAAGTTTCGCAGTTTATCAGCAGTAATGTCAGTACGCTGAGCCACTGCTTCAATAGAAGATTCAGTTTCACTCTGTATTAAAGTCTGTTCTAGGCCTTGTGTATATTGAGCAATAAATTTCTGGTCTACGTGACCATTTTTCCAGAGATACTGCAATAAACCATTAAACAGTGCCACATCTTGTCCGGGTAAAATCGGCAAATGCAAGTCCGCAGCTTCACAGGTGCTGGTAAAGCGGGGATCAACTACGACTACAAACAGGTTACGCTGTTCTTTGGCTTTCATAATGCGCTGGTACAGCACCGGATGGCACCATGCGGTATTGGAACCCACTAGTACTACCATATCGGTATGTTCAAAATCCTCATAACTCGCAGGGACAATATCCTCACCAAAGGCGCGCTTGTGCGCGGCAACTGCCGATGACATGCAAAGTCGTGAGTTGGTATCGATATTAGCTGTACCGAGGTAGCCTTTAACAAATTTATTGATGACATAATAGTCTTCAGTTAGTAATTGGCCCGATACATAGAAGGCAATACTGTCGCGTCCATACTGATCGATACATTGCTGAAATTTTTTGGCAATAATAGAAGTCGCAGTATCCCAGCTAGTGATTTCTTGCTGATCTTTACGCCCGATTATCGGTTCTAGGACACGGGTTTCCAGTCCCAAAGTATCTGCCAGATTACTGCCTTTAATGCAGAGCTTGCCATAATTAGCAGGATGATTGACATCGCCTTCTATCGCTACTTTCAGTCCTGATGGTGTTGGCGTCACATGTGCCGTTACTCCACAGCCCACGCCGCAGTATGGACAGGTCGTTTGCGTAGTTATTGTTTTTAAGTCTGTAGAGCTTTCAAGTTCCACAATGGGAATACTGTTCATGGATGCTCCTTAAGTTTTGTAACGGGCTATTTAATTCTTTTAAAAGGGGTTCATTACAACGGTGTCTTTTCAATTCGACTCATTTTTCTGAATGAACATTCGGTTCGACCTACTTTTCTTTCGGGAAAATTAGGCAAAACTATTGTCATCCACAAAACTCGCCTTAATCCATCATTTATCAAAAAGCTTTCAGAAACATTCATTTTCTTATGTTGTCTTGGCTTAAACAGTTGCAGATAACGTTTCTGCGTGTCCTGTTTTTTTCCATGACAAATTGATTTTTTAACCTGCTTTCTTTAATGCAAAATCCCGACCAAAAAGCAGCTTGTTGCGAATATTTGTAATTGGGGTTTGATCTGCAATTAGTTCCGCATACCAGGCGCCGTCTTCAGTGTCGCCAAACAACACTGCACCAATCACTTTATCCTTTTGAATAATAATGCGCTTGTAGATCTGACGTTTTTCATCATTTAATATGATATCTTCAAAATCTTCTTTCGGTTCAAAGTCACCTGCCGAGAACACATCACAACCACTGACTTTGAGCTGAGTTGGAACTGTTGGCGCTTTGAAAATCAGGCTGCCATGCTCGGCCAGATGAGATGCACAAATGAATGCCTGGCCCCATAGTGGTTCAACCAGACCAAAGGTTTGACCACGGTGCTCAATACACTCACCTACCGCGTAAATACTTGGATCAAAAGTTTGCATGGTGTCATTCACCAATACACCGCGGTTGCAACGCAGACTTGCACTTTGTGCCAAGACCATGTTTGGACGAATCCCCACAGCGAATACCACCAGATCAGCATCCAGCACAGTACCATCTTTGAGTTTGACCTGAGTGACATGACCATCAATACCAAGCAGCTCTTCGGTATCGGCTTCAGTCAGAATATGAATACCTTTTTGTTCAATCGTTGTTTTCAGCATTTGGCTGGCTTTGATGTCCAACTGACGGTCCATGATACGGTCCATCAGGTGCAGCACAGTAACATGCATGCCCTGCTGTTTAAGTCCATATGCTGCTTCTAGACCAAGCAAACCACCGCCTATGATCACCGCATTTTTTTTAGTCTTGCAATAGGCCAGCATCTGGTTGACGTCATAAATATCACGGAAACTGAGTACGCCTTTTAAATCACTACCTGGAATTGGTGAAACGAATGGTTTAGAACCGGTGGCAAGAATCAGGCGGTCATAACTGACTACTTCACCTTTTTCGGTATAAACATGCTTACGCGGACGGTCAATGCGGACTGCCGGATCACCGGCAATCAGGCGAATGTCTTTGTCGGCATACCAGGCATGCGGATGCAGCATGATGTCATCAATGGTTTTCTCACCCGAAAGTACAGGTGATAGCATGATACGGTTGTAGTTGCCCCACGGTTCTTCACCAATCGCGGTAATTTCATAACGATCTGGCGCCATATCCAGCAGGTCTTCCAGACAACGCATGCCCGCCAGGCCATTGCCCACCAAAACCAGTTTCATCTTTTCCTGAGAACTGCCGTTATTGGTAATATAGGTTTTTTGTGGCACAGGGCTAATGGATACCTTGCCATTTTCAATTTTGCTTGGGAATACCAGCAGTTTCTGGTCTTTATCTTCCAGACAACGGCCCGTCGCCAGACTGAAATGCTGCTTATAAATGGGTGAAGCGACAACGCGCTCACCTTGTAAATCACCAATGATGCCGCGTGACATCACAAAGGCCTTACTAAATGGGTCTTGGTTACTCAGCGCATATACTCGTTTTTCTGATCCCACACGGAAGATCGCAATTGATTGATCTTCTACTAATGCTGCTACACCAGTACTTGGGGTGATGTCGTCCAGTGCACACACTTCTACCCAATTCAGTTCATTCATGTCTTTAAAAATAGTCATCTTCTTGCTCCTTTATTATTTGAATCAGGCTTCCACTACTGCAATACGGTTTGTATCACGTTCAGCTTTTGTTTTTGGACGAATCTGGCCGCGAACTTCTGTAAACTGGATATGCGGGTCGTTTTGCTGTTCAGCTTTTGCATTAATAAAGGTTTTAAAACGTTTACGAACTTCAGGGTCTTCAATTGCAGTACGCCATTCATCCTGATAAGTGCCAATCACATGCTGCATACGGCTTTCCAGTTCAGTAGCAATACCAAGTGAATCATGCACAATGACATCTTTCAGATAGTCCAGGCCACCTTCCAGATTATCGCGCCACACTGAAGTACGTTGCAGACGATCGGCTGTCTGAATATAAAACATGAAGAAACGGTCGATGTATTTGATTAAAGTGGAAGTATCCAGATCTGAGGCGAGCAGTTCAGCATGGCGCGGTTTCATGCCGCCATTGCCGCATACATATAAGTTCCAGCCTTTTTCCGTGGCAATGACGCCCACATCCTTGCTCTGAGCTTCAGCACATTCACGGGTACAGCCGGATACTGCCATTTTGGTTTTATGCGGAGAACGTAGGCCCTTGTAACGGTTTTCCAGGAAAATGGCCAGGCCGATAGAATCATCTACACCATAACGGCACCAGGTGCTACCGACACAAGATTTCACGGTACGTAAGGATTTACCGTAAGCATGACCCGATTCAAAACCAGCATTGATCAGTTTTTCCCAGATTTCTGGTAATTGATGGACTTGTGCACCAAACATATCGACACGCTGACCACCCGTCAGTTTGGTATACAGACCATATTCTTTGGCAATCTGGCCAATCACGATCAGACCATCGGGCGTAACTTCACCGCCAGCCATACGAGGAACTACTGAGTAAGTACCATCTTTTTGAATATTACCGAGATAGTAGTCATTACTGTCTTGCAGACCAGCATGGCTTGGTTTGAGGACAAAGTCATTCCAGCAAGAAGCCAGAATATTTGCTACTGTTGGCTTACAGATGTCACAGCCCAGACCGTGACCGTGTTGCTGGATCAGATCATCAAAAGTTTTGATTTCATTGACCCGAACCAGGTGATACAGCTCCTGACGTGAATAAGCGAAGTGTTCACACAAATGGTTATTCACGGTTACGCCTTGACGTTGTAACTCAGATTTTAATACTTGCGTTACCAGCGGTGCACAACCACCACATGCCGTTGCCGCTTTGGTGCATTTTTTTAGCGCACCGAGTGAAGTGGAACCATCAGCAATCGCAGAACAGATATCCGCTTTAGACACGTTATTACATGAACAGATGGTTGCGCTGTCTGGGAGTAGATCAACACCGCTACCTCCTGCTTTCGCAGTAGCTTGATCAAAGCCTGGCATGATCAGACTTTCTGGATTTTCCGGTATGTCCAGACCATTCAGCATCATTTGCAGCAGGTCGTTATATTCTTTGGCACAACCGACCAGTACTGCACCGAGCAACTTGGTTTTTTCTGCATTGACCACGATTTTTTTATAAACCATCGCAGCTTCATCAGCATAGAAATAGCTGAGTGCATTTGGAGTCATGGCATGTGCATCACCTACAGATGCGACATCGACACCCATCAGTTTCAGCTTGGTACTCATGTCTGCGCCAGCAAATGCAGCACATTCTTCCTGCAGTACATGTTTAGCAGCAATACGCGCCATATCATAGCCCGGAGCGACCAAACCAAAAATCTTGTTATTCCACAGCGCACATTCACCAATCGCGTAAATATCTGGATTGGAGGTCTGACAATAATCATTAATCATGATCCCGCCGCGCTCACCAATGGCCAGCCCGCTTTGACGTGCCAATTCATCACGTGGACGGATGCCTGCAGAAAACAGGATAATGTCAGTTTCCAGTTCTGCACCATCACCAAACTTCATCACATGCTTGGCATTCACACCCTCTTCAATGGCTGAAGTCGCTTTTTGGGTATGAACTTGAACACCCAGATTTTCGATTTTTGAGCGTAAAACCTTTCCGCCCAGATCATCAATTTGAACTGCCATCAAACGTGGTGCAAATTCTACAACATGTGTTTCCAGATTCAGGTCACGCAGAGCTTTGGCAGCTTCTAGGCCTAAAAGGCCACCACCAATCACCACACCCGTTTTGGCATTCAGGCTAGCTGCACGAATCGCGTCCAAATCTTCAATCGTACGGTAAACAAAACAGTTTTCACGATCATTACCCGGAATCGGTGGAACGAAAGCATAGGAACCGGTGGCTAAAACCAGTTTGTCATACGCAATCACATCGCCATGATTGGTAGTCACTGTTTTACTAATTGTATCAATCGCAGTGGCTTTAGTGCTTAATCGCAGATCAATTCCATAAGCATCGGCGAAGTCTGTACGGCAAAGGGTTAAATCCTTGGCTGATTTACCGCTAAAATATTCAGTTAAATGAACACGGTCATATGCCAGACGCGGCTCTTCTGCCAGAATCGTAATTTCAACCTCGTCATCTATCTGCTCAAGCACAGATTCAATAAATTTATGTCCGACCATACCGTGGCCAATCATTACCAATTTCATATTCTTTCTCCTTTATTCTTTTTTGTATGATTCAAGCTGTTTTGTTGCGCTCAAGAACAGCATCTTCAAACAGCTTCTGCTCTTTGGCCTTATGTTCGACCGAAAAACGAATCATCAGTACAAAGCTTGCGGCAATCACAACCAGTCCGCCCAGCATCATTAAACAGGTTTGTATATCCAGCATACCTTTAAGCAAGAAGCCTGCTGCGACTGCACCAACATTACCCCCTGCTCCGATAATGCCTGCCACGCCTCCTAAAGCATCACGGTCAATAAATGGCACCAGTGCATAAGTCGCACCACAAGCCATATGGGTAAAGAGTGCAAAAATGGTCATAACCAGAATGGCAAGCATGGCGCTATTCATTTGCGAGAATAAAATTAAAAACAGACCTTCCATCAGAATCATGGCGAACAGCACTTTAGTACGTCCATCCAGTCCTTTTTTAATTGCCACCTTATCAGATACAATGCCGCCCAAAGCACGCGCAAATAATGCCAACAAGCCAAATATGCCTGCTGCCATACCGGCTTCTTTAAGGCCGAAGCTGAAGTGTTCGACGTAATACATCGCCACGATGTTATGTATGAAAATTTCAATTCCGAAACAGGCTGCATAGGCCCCAAATAAAATCCAGACCCGATAGTTACGTGCCGCATGCAGCAGAATCGCCATGCCACCTTTTTTCTCGCTTCCGACCTGTACACCTGCTGCCCGCAGTTCCTTGAAATTGCCTTGTGGACAGTCCTGGGTAAATTTCCAGTACAATGCCCCAACAATTAGCATCATCACCCCTGGAACAATTAACGCAATTCTCCAGCCTAAGGTCTGTTCAACTCCAAACATTACCAATGCAGCAAGAAGCAGCGGCATGAGCGCCTGAGTTGCTCCACCACCGGCATTTCCCCAGCCAGCTGTGGCAGCATTGGCGGTACCTACTACATTGGATGCAAACATGATGCTGGTGTGATATTGAGTAATTACAAAGCTGGCACCAATAGCGCCAATCAGTAAACGAAAGAACAGAAAGGATTCATAACTGTTGGCAGAGGCTACTCCAAAGACTGGAAGACTGCCAATAATGAGTAATGCGGTATAAGTTTTGCGCGGGCCGTATTTATCACATAAAGGACCAACGATGAGTCTTACGAGAATGGTGATTGCAACTGCAGCAATATTAATATTGGCTATCTGGTCTTTGGTCAGATGAAACTCTCCTGCAATAACTGGCATTAGCGGTGCACAGGCAAACCAGGCAAAGAAGCAGACAAAAAATGCGAGCCAACTCATATGGAA
This sequence comes from Acinetobacter sp. UBA1297, assembly GCF_002307755.1. NCBI lineage: Bacteria > Pseudomonadati > Pseudomonadota > Gammaproteobacteria > Moraxellales > Moraxellaceae > Acinetobacter > Acinetobacter sp. UBA1297. The sequence continues at coordinate 30,275 of NZ_DBUF01000013.1, read as the reverse complement.
GGCCCGCATCGCTGCAGTACTAAAGTTAAATAGACTTATTTTTGTTGCTTTTTTAGCATTTAAATTTGAAGACATAAGCCATCTCCTACCTGAACTGAACGCATGGACTGGTCTGTTAGTGTTGCCACCTTACAGATTCGAACAGAGCGGACGTCGTTGGCCGTCTTACAAATTTTGAGAGTCTTCTTTGACCCATTCAGTAATATGCAGTTAATATGCCAATTTTAAAAATTGTTTTATATTCTATTGATTTTATTTAATTTTTATCAATTAACTAATTTTAATAGTTTTAATTTTATATAAGTTTACCGGTTAGAATCTAAGAATTGCATTATTAAGGTGCAGAGGGTTAAAGCAAAGAGCACTTATTCTGCATTTTCTGTATTTCTCCATTGAATTTTAATCATCGTGTCTTAAATTTTTATATCAGATTGGCATTCTAATTGCTTTAGATCTTTAACAATTGTTAGAGACACAACCCGAGTGTTGCATGTCAAAACTTAAAATAGTTTTAATCGATGATGACCTGGAGCGAGCAGAATATATTAGAGTTTCTCTGCTGGAACATCATTTTGATGTGGTGGCCTGTCTTGTTATTGACCACTCTAATATGTCTTATTTGCAGCAGTTGCACGCAGATGTAATTCTGCTTGATATACAAAATCCGCATCGAGATATTATTGAAAACTGTGTCAGCCATTTTGATTTGCCTACTGTTCTTTTCACCAAAAATAGCCACAAGGATACGATTAAAAGTGCTATCGATGCTGGAGTAACCGCCTATATCGTTGATGGGATTGATCCGGCCAAACTTGACAGTATTTTGCAGATCTCGATTGAACAGTTTAAAAAACACCGAAAATTGCTTAATGCCTTAAAAGAAACCGAAGGAAAACTGGCTGACCGTAAGGATATTGAAAAAGCCAAAGTGCTACTCATGCAAATGCATCATCTCAGTGAAGAAGATGCATTTCGCCTGTTAAGAAAAAATGCCATGAGCCATCGTATGACCATGGGTAAAATGGCCAGAAGGCTTCTTGACGCACAGCAATTATTACAGACCAGATTAAAGGATTAGGTTATGAAACAGCTTGAAAAAACAGATATTCAGCTAGGCTATATACCATTACTGGACTGTATTGCTATTTTATGGGCCAAACATCGTGGCTTTTTTACAGAAACTGGTTTAAATGTCCAGCTGGTTAAAGAACCATCATGGGCCAGTCTGCGTGATCGGCTAGCTTTTGGTTTTCTCGATGCTGCACATTGTCTTTCTGCAATGTTACCTGCTGCTGCAATAGGTCTTGATCAGTCAGGGATACCTTTTCAAACACCATTAATACTAAGTACCAATCAGGCTTATATCAGTTTAAGCCAGAAACTGTATTTTGAACTGAATATTAATTCTAGTGATACAGCACAACAATCTGCACAAAAAGTAGTGCAAGCTTACTTACAGGGACGTCCAATTCAATTAGCGCAGGTTTTTAAATACTCGCTTCATCATTATTGTTTAAGAGAATGGCTGGCTCTGGCCGATGAACAAGCCGCCCAGCACTTTGAATTAAAGACTCTGCCACCGCCGTATATGGTTGAGGCTGTTTCTAATCACTTAATTGATGGTTTTTGTGCAGGTGAGCCTTGGAATACCCAAGGAGAATTACAAGGTTATTCAAAAATAATTACTTCAAGCCAAACCATTATTCCTAAAGTCGCCGATAAAGTATTGGCAGTAACGGCCGAATGGGCTAGCCAGCATCCAAATACATTAACCGCTTTAGTCGAGGCTATTCAAAAGGCACAATATGAATTAAAACAAATGCAAGATTATCAGCAAATCTGGCAACTACTTATTCATTACAATATTATCCGGTTTCAATGTTCTGCTGAGATACACGTAGACAAATTTTATTTTATAAAAAATATTATACAGAACTTTATTGGTGAGTCTGCTCAGCCCCAACTAGCCGATTTTATATGGTTAACTGAAAAAATGCTGAAATGGGAACAGCTTGATTCTTATTCTTCGGATTTCCACCAACTTGGTCAAAGTTGTATATACAAACTTCAATGCTGATATTGGCTCCGGGAAGTTATTTGGATTACTATTAAAAATGAGATAAAAAGTTCTTATAGCAAAACTTTTTATCTCATGAAACGTTTTTAAAGATACTAAGATTAATTTTATAATTCAGTAACCTAGCGGTCTATAATATCATTTATATCTTCAATATCCTCATTATTATAGTCCTCTGGTACTACACCCCCATCGTGTTCATTTCCGTCGCCGTAGTCATCTTCATTAACCAGATCATCTTCTTCTGCTGGTGTAATTCGAATCTGGCTGGCGGTTTCAGGTGAAAGGTCGATACCGGCTTCATCATCTTCAGTGAATTCGGTATAGTTGACTCCGTGCTCGGCGTCATCTGGATCAGTCATACTTGGGATAATCCGAATTGCGGCCATTCCCTTTCCTGATACTTCAAATGTAAGAATATAGCCATTAAAACTTTCCGGATCATGGGTTCCATCCAGATAGGAAGCCTCATAGCTGATGTCACCAACTGGGATAACTGTTCCGTCTTCTAATTTTATCTCTTCAGGAAGATTAATTTTCGGCTCATTAATATCTTGCATATTGTTCTTCATATTTTAATCAGTTGTTTTTAAACTTGCATAAATCTGAAAGAAATGTAAAGTAATTTTATACGGGCTTTTTTTTAAATTTATATCGCTTCTGTATAGAATATTAAGCATTATTTACTGTAATTTCGTATTTTAAATTAGAGTTTTTACTTAAAATAAAATGCTTATAGAAAATCGTCTATCTACTTATTTTTTATAAAAAACTTTTTATTATCTCACAACTATAGAATATTTAAGAATTGTTAATATTTATTAACTTAAATATATAAAAAGAATACATAGAAAAATCTTATACCTACATTTTATTTTTTGAAAGTTTCATACTTCTCTTTATTAACAATTACAAATATTGTTCAGGATATTCATAATGCCTACTGAAAGTAAATACTTTGTAAGTCTTTTTGGCTTATTGGGTGGTCTGCTAACTTCAAGCGGTCTCTACGCAGCTGTACCTGCATTTTCTATGCAATCTCCCTGGATGTTGGGCGACTGGAATAGCAACAGAACTCAGCTTGAACAGCAAGGCTATCAATTTAGTTTGGGTTATACAGGTGAAATGGCAAGCCTTATAGATGCAAAGAATAATGATAAACATAAAACTGAATACACCGACCAGTTTGCTCTAGGCGCACATTTTGATCTGGAAAAAATTATAGGTTGGGAAGATACAGAAGCCCAGATTACTGTTACTCACCGGAATGGCCGTTCACTTTCGCAGACACATGAGGCCCTACAAGGACATTTGAGTTCAGTACAGGAAGTCTGGGGACGTGGGCAAACTTGGCGTCTGACTGATTTATGGATAAAAAAACAGTTTTTAGACCAGAAGTTAGATATTAAAGTTGGCCGATTCGGTGAAGGCGAAGATTTTAACAGTTTTGACTGTGATTTCCAGAATCTTACTTTTTGTGGTTCACAGGTAGGTAACTGGGTGGGTGACCAGTGGTATAACTGGCCTGTGAGTCAATGGGCCATGCGAGTTAAATACCAGGTGCAGCCAGAACTTTATGGCCAAGTAGGAGTATATGAATATAACCCTGAAAATTTGAAACGTAGTAAAGGATTTAACTTGAGTACAGATGGTTCCAAAGGTGCAATTATTCCTGTAGAGCTGGTCTGGCAGCCTAGAGCGTTTTTACAACAGTTACCAGGCGAATACCGCCTTGGTTATTACTATAGTACCGCAGATGTAGAAGAAATTGAAAACCCTATAAAAAATAGCCATAAACAGGGAATGTGGGCAGTAATTCAGCAGAAACTTACCCAGCCTGAACCTGATTCGAATCGTGGTCTGAAAGGGTTTATTAATCTTACCCTGCATGATGATGCAACCAATACTATAGATAACATGCAAAATATTGGTCTGGTCTATACCGGTCTTAGCTTACAACGCCCAGATGATCAGCTCGCTATAGCATTTGGCCGGATTTCTGTGAATGACAAGGTCCAAACCGGTCAACATGAAGAATATGATGCCGAGCTTTACTACGGTATTCACGCTACAAACTGGCTTACTCTTCGCCCGAATATTCAGTACATCCGTCATGTCGGTGGTTATAAGAATGGCGAAAATGTCTGGGTCGGTGGTTTAAAACTACAGGCTGCTTTTTAATTATATGTTGATTCTGATTAAAGGGTTTGACAAACCCTGTTCTATCTTGATGAAAATGCTTAACTCACTAAAAAACTTAAAATTAGGAGGAGATCACAGAAAATGAATCGTGCATCTTCAAGGTCAAAAATGAATCTGATTACCGTGTTCATTTTTACAATTATCGGAATCGGATTGCTCATCGGCGGTATATGGCTCGCCGCAATTGGCGGCTCGATATATTATATTATTGCTGCCGTTCTTATGTTACTTACTGCCTTCTTGCTATATAAAGGCAGAATTTCAGCATTACTGGTATATGCCGCTTTAGTGCTTGGAACTGTAATCTGGGCCATCTGGGAGGTTGGAACCGACTTTTGGGCCCTTGCACCGCGTCTGGATATTCTAGGCTTGCTTGGTCTCTGGTTGTTAATTCCAGCGGTTACCTACAACTTTATAAATCGCAAGCCGGCAATCATGGCTTTGGGTGCAGTACTGGCCTTGACGATTTTAGTCATGATTTACTCAATATTTAATGACCCGCAAGAGATTCATGGTGAGTTAAAAGCACAGCAACCAGCTCAAGGGCAAGCTCTTCCTGGTATACCCCCTGAAGACTGGCCGGCATATGGTCGTACCCAGTCAGGTTTGCGCTATTCTCCCCTAGCTCAGATCAATGCTGACAATGTTAAAGATCTTAAAGTCGCATGGACCTATCGGACCCGTGACTTTAAAACTGACAAGGACTCTGGAGAAACTACAAATCAGGTGACGCCAATTAAAGTTGGCAATAACATGTATATTTGTACTACCCACCAGTTTCTGGTGGCTCTTGATCCCGCTACAGGTAAGGAAAAATGGCGTTTTGATCCAAAACTCAAAACAGATCCAAGTTTTCAGCATTTAACCTGTCGGGGTGTTTCTTACTATGATCAGAATAATACTGCCGAGTTTGCTACAAGCCTGCAGGGCCGTACGTCTACCTCTGCGATATGTCCACGTAAGGTGATCTTGCCTGTTAATGATGGGCGCCTTGTTGCTATTAATGCAGATAATGGTCAGCGCTGTACAGATTTTGGTGAAAATGGTGAAGTTAACCTTCAGCTCTATATGCCAAATGCTTATCCGGGCGGCTATAACCCAACCTCGCCTCCTATTGTAACTGGCAGTACGATCATTATTGCAGGTTCTGTAACCGACAACCTGTCAATTAAAGAGCCTTCAGGAGTTATTCGCGGCTATGACGTAAATACAGGTAAACTGCTCTGGGTATTTGATACAGGCGCAGCCGATCCAAATGCCATGCCGACGACTGGTGGTACATATGTACATAACTCGCCAAATGCCTGGGCACCGCTTGCATATGACTCTCAACTGGATATCGTTTATATTCCAACTGGTGTTTCTACCCCAGATATTTGGGGTGGTCACCGCACACCACAAATGGAACGCTATGCAAATGCCGTAGTAGCTCTCAATGCAAGCACAGGTAAACTGGTCTGGTCATTCCAGACTACACATCATGACCTGTGGGATATGGATGTGCCTTCACAGCCTACTCTTGTTGATGTAAAGGTTAAAAATGGTCAAATAGTGCCTGCAATTTATGCACCGACAAAAACCGGTCATATCTTTGTACTGGATCGCCGTACTGGCCAGCCGGTAGTTCCTGTTCATGAAGAACCGGTTCCACAAGGTGCAGCTAAAGGTGATTGGGTATCTAAGACTCAACCGATTTCCGAGTTTACCTTCCGCCCTAAAAATCATCTGACAGATAAAGATATGTGGGGCGCGACTATGTTTGACCAGCTAATGTGTCGTGTAATGTTCCATAGCCTGGACTATAAGGGCCCTTATACACCTCCTTCTGAAAATGGAACCATCGTATTCCCAGGTAATCTTGGTATGTTTGAATGGGGTGGTATCTCTGTGAATCCGGACCGTCAGGTGGCCGTAATGAATCCAATGGCATTACCATTCGTATCTAAACTCATTCCACGTGGTCCGGGTAATCCGATCTGGCCTGAAGGTGGAGTAAAAGGTACAGGCACAGAGTCAGGCATTCAACCACAATACGGTGTTCCGTATGGCGTAGAAATTAATGCATTCCTCTCTCCTTTAGGTTTACCTTGCAAGCAACCAGCATGGGGTTATATCGCCGGTGTAGATCTGGATAACCATCAGATAGCATGGAAGAAACGTGTAGGTACAATCCGTGACAGTCTGCCAGGTATTCCATTACCGCCATTTAAGTTAGGTGTACCAATGCTAGGTGGGCCAATTTCAACTGCTGGTAATGTGATGTTCCTTGCAGGTACTCAGGATAACTATATCCGTGCCTTTAATGTTTCCAATGGTGATGAGCTATGGAAAGCCCGTTTACCGGCAGGTGGTCAGGCTACACCTATGACCTACTCAATAAATGGCAAACAGTATGTAGTTATTATGGCAGGTGGGCATGGTTCCTTTGGAACCAAAATGGGTGATTATTTAATCGCTTATGCCTTGCCAGACTGATATTAACACTAGAGTATAATGAGTTAATAGGCCTCCCTGGAGGTCTATTAATTTTTNNTTAATAGAAAAGATTTTTGCAATTAGAAATTGCATTTTAGGTATTAAATACCTAAATAAAAATCTTTCTCTAAATAGATATGAAAAATAAAAGCTGAAGTAATCCTTATCAGTTACTTCAGCTTTTATTTTTAAAAGACAGCATTAAGTTAGAATTCGAACTGGTCTTTAATGGTTCCGCATTTATGACATTGCTTGAGCTTATGTCCATCTTGTTTAGTAAATGACCAGACATGAAAGCATAACCAGCATTTCAATACTTGTTTAAGCATGTCCTTAACTCCTAAACAGTAATGATGAAATTCAATATACTCTTTTCAAAGAGCGTTATAAGCTTTCTTAAAGAAACAGAATTTTTGTCCTATAAAAAGTAACAAAATATTTGTGCAGAGATAACATAACCTTTTGATTGTTACATCTGAGAAGCTTTACTAGCGTGATGTTCATATAAGTCCCTTTTATAGTTAAGCTTAAATTTTTTAGCCATTCTCACGACTATTCAACAGATGATTTATAATATTCCTGATATTTTTTAATTACGTTTTACTCTAACCAGAGACCTATGGCTGATCCACAACTTTCTTTAAGTGAATATTTATCTGGCGTACAGGAAATTATTCAGCTGACTTTTGACGAGTCCGTTTGGGTCAGGGCAGAAATACGTAATTTAAATATTAAAGGTGGCCACTATTATCTGGAACTTGCTGAAAAAGAACAGCAGAGCGATAAGGTCATTGCTAGTTGCCGGGCAACCATCTGGAAATTTAGTGCGGCAAACATTGTGCTTAAATTCGAGCGTGAAAGTGGAATAGAACTGTCTAAAGACTTAAATGTGCTTATTAAGGTCAAGGCTCGTTTTGATCCGCAATATGGGTTTTCAGTCAATATTGAAGATATAGATTCCAGCTTTACCCTAGGTGATATCGCCAGACAATATCAACAACTGGTTGAACGGTTAACTCAGGAAGGACTGATCGAACGAAACCGTCAGCTTGTTACGCCGTTTGATATCCAGCATGTACTGGTTATTGCCCCACAACAGGCTGCCGGTTTAGGTGACTTTAAAAAAGATGCTGATGTACTACAAAAATATGGTGTCTGCAATTTCATCTATCAAACAGCTACATTTCAGGGCCAAACAGCTCCAAAAAGTATTATAGAGGCTCTACGTAGTGCTCTGAAACACTGGGCTAATGATTTTAACTACCCTCCTGACCTGATTGTAATTATTCGCGGTGGCGGTGCTGTAAATGATTTGGCCTATTTAAATGATTATGAACTGGCTGCCCTTTTATGCAAACGTTCGGTTCCCGTATGGGTAGGTATCGGCCATGAAAAAGACCGGACTATTCTGGATGAAATTGCCCATCGCTCTTTTGATACCCCAAGTAAGGTTATTGCAGGAATTCGAAATACTATCAGTGAAAACGTACAGCAGGTTCAAAATACCTTTCAGCGTATTAAGACTTTATCTCAATATCAGCTTATGGTTTATCAGAGTCAAAATGATCAATATATGCGTTTAATCAGAACTTTATCTCATAGCCAGCTTTCTGAGTCAGCCAAAACCCTAGACGTTTTAAAGGATGTGGTCCATTGCTGTGCCCAGCAGCAAGTTCGTCAGACTAAACAACATATTGACAGCCTATTAAAAGAGATCTTACTGCAAAATCCAAGACATATTTTGAATAAGGGCTATGCAATTGTCCGGTATAATGGTAGGGCCATTCGTTCTGTGCAGCAATTAAATGTTATACAAAATATACAGCTCGAGCTGCAGGATGGTAAGATTCAGGCAGAAATTGTAAAAGGAAGTCAAAATGAAGAATGAAGAACTCAGCTTTAAACAGGGTTATGAGATCTTGAAAAAGAATGCCGAGTTTCTGGAAACTCAGGAAGAACCAGACATTGATAATCTGATGGAGATTGTAGAAGAATCTATGCGAGCCTATAAGGCTTGTAAAAGTCGTGTAGAAGCAGTTCAGCAAGCATTAACAGAAACTTTCAAAGAGTGAAGATGGTTTAGCGGGATGAAAAGTATAATATGCTTAGTTTGGATATGTTAACGACCTGTTAAAACTTAACAACTTATAATTGAAATAGTCTAAAGCTGTCTTCATAGTCACTAATAAGAATAGAGTAATGACAGGAAATAAAATTATGAGCATAACTAAAAATCAACTACATGACCGCATTAAAGATTTACAGGTTCGTGCCTATAATATTTCGGAAAAATTGAATAATGCAGGGAATAAAGAATATCAGAGCAACCTGTTTATTCATTCCACAGGCAATGATGAAAGGATGGACTATGGGGTCGATTCAGCATGGTATGCCAAACTTTCTAATAAAAATGAATCTGTGAGAGATAATCTGGAAGTAATTTATCGCACTCTTATTGATAATGACTACAGTGATAACGAATTAAAAATTTTATCGGACAAATTGGAACATTATGCGCAAGAACTTACAGCCATTGAGCAGGAATATCATCGCTAACTTTTGGAATTAATTTATTCTATTGTAGAATACCAGACAGTTGCTGACATCTGGTATTCTTTAAAAATAATTATCAGGTAAAAGTATCTATGCAATTTTTTGATTCTACTACAGCTATCATGCTAATAGTTACTATCATCCTTCTTCTGCTGGTTCGCTATTATTTTAAAAAATAATTTTCTCTCAACCTGTCTTGGTTAGCAAAAATTTTATTTTATATATCTATACTGCAACTTTTTATATAGCTAGCTGTTCTTCTATTTCGAGTAATTTTAAAGTAGATAAGAAATTATAAATATAGTAGAGCATTATGTGTGCTAATTATTTACCTATCCGACCTGAACATGCACATTTACTAGATTTACCGCAAATGACATTTGACTATCAGGCTGAAGTCTACCCTAGTGATCGGAGTCCGATCATTATTGCTCCAGAACAACAGCCTGAATGGCGCCGTGCCATATTTGGTCTGGTTCCGGTTTGGGCAGAGGATTTAAAAATAGTACAAAAAACTTTTAATGCCCGGAGTGAAAGTGCAAGTGAGAAACCAAGTTTCAGACATGCGTGGAAATCAGACCAGTTTGCACTCATTCCAGTTGAAGTATTTTTTGAGTCTCGCTATATCGAGGGAAAAGCACAACGCTGGGGAATTTATCGTAAAGATGGGCAACCTTTTACAATAGCAGCAATTTATGAGCGCACAAAACTTGAAAAAGAGTTTATACATTCTATGTCTATGCTCACTATAAATGCTGAGAAGCATCCATTAATGTCACAGTTTCATAAGCCAGGAAAAGAAAAACGTTCTGTTGTAGTGATTTCACCCGAGCTACGTCTAGCTTGGTTACAAGCTACCCATCAAGAAGCTCAAAATTTTTTAACCAGCTTTCCTGCTGAAGACTTTATAGCTGAACATATGCCCTATTCAGCACAGCACGATTTTAATATCAATTCATTCTAAACGCAGTATAACTCTATCTTAGATCATAAAAATATTCTTGATCAGCTGGTTTAAGCTTTAACAGTTAGCTTTCTCAACTATTGTTAATAAAATATGAAAATTTCTTATTGCGAAATTAATTTCTATTTAGCAAAATATAATAAAGACTTAAATAAACTATTTTGGAGAATATATGGAATTTAAAAATGGATTTGAATTTCTGATGGCCATAAAGAATGGGAAAATCAAGAGTCCTGCTGCTATGGCTCAAACGATTCCTATGCGTATTATTGATGTGCAGCCTGGTCATATTAAATATGCAGTTACACCAGATGAACGTCATCTTAATTTACAGGGTTTAATTCATGGTGGCTTCTGTGCCACAGTACTAGATACAGCAACTGGAGGTGCAGTTCATACAACTGTTGAGAATGGAGTAAGTTTTGCGACACTGGATTTGAATGTCAAAATGATTCGGCCTTTACAGAAATATAAAACATATATTGCCATTGGGGATGTAATTAATACGGGACGTAATATTTTAACGTCTGAAGCTCGTATAGTTGATGAGGGTGATAAAGTTTATGCTTTTGGTTCAGCTACTCTTATGATTACCAATCGTTCTTGAATTTTTTTATGAGCTTTATGTTGAGAGGTTTGCTTTAAAAATTTAAAACTATACTTAGGCTATTTAATTGAGAATTAATTTACTTAGGCTATTACTTTAGTAGAGCAATAAATCTTACTGAGGGATCGTAGATTGCTTCACTGCTCGGTAATCATAGCGATCAAATAAAAAAATGAGTAATGCGATGCAGACTCCTAATATTACACATACTTGCCAGCCTCCATGTTTCCAGAAAAAGACCGCCAAAAATGAACCTATGGCTGCGCCACCAAAGTACATCGTCATATAAATTGAATTAATCCTTGAACGTGCTGTAGCTGAAATCCGGTAAACCAGATTCTGATTTAATACATGCAAGGCAGAAAGCCCAAAATAGGCTAAAATCACCCCTACTCCATAAATCCATAATGATTGCTGAGCAAAATAGAGTGGTAACCAAGATATGATTAATAAACAGATGCATATGCGTGCTACATGGTCATCTTGACCACGGCTGATGAGTTTACCTGCCCAAGGTGTAGCAAAAACCCCTGCTAAACCTACAATTCCAAAAAGGCCAATCTGAAAATCGTTAAAATGGTAAGGAGCATTTGCTAAAAGAAAGGTCATCGTTGTAAAGATAAGAGTAAGCATCCCAAAGCCGAGTCCTCCTACAATACCCCTACGGATCAGATGGGGTTCATGAACAGCAAAGCTGAATAAAGACTGGTAAATTTTCCATATTGTTAAGCCAGATACTTTATTGGATTGAGGCAAACGTTTCCACATCACCAGTGCAAATAAAAGTATGGTTATACCACTACCCAGATAAATATAGTGCCAAGACCACATGGTAGAGACTAACCCGGCTATTGTTCGGGCGGAAAGTATTCCCATCAGTAAACCACTCATCAGTATACCGACAAGTTCAGCACTTTTACGCGGACATACCAGATTGGAAATAAAGGGAATAAGTACCTGAGCTGCTATAGAAAAGAATGTGGCTAAAAATGTAAAACCATAAAGTACAGAAACTGAATGGCTCATGGAAAGTCCAATCTGGGCAATTCCGGTTAAACACATGAGCAGGCAGATAAAACCCCGTTTCTCAAAAAGGTCTCCTAAGGGAACCAATACAAATAAACCGGCAGCATATGAAAGCTGACTGATCACAATTGTAAAGGCTGCCTGTTCTGCACTCACTGAAAGGCTTTCTGAAATTGAATATATCAATGGCTGATTAAAATAATTCGAGCCTGCGCATAAACCGCAGGTAATTGCCAGCATCAGAATCAGACCTCGTGACAGGTCATAATGTTCTGGCTGGCTATTTTGCATAAATGACATCCTTGTCTGGTTAAACTAAAACTTATAACGTGCTGACATATTAATACGTGAAATATCTGCCTCTTTTCCTGCAAAGTTTTCACGTTTACCATGATGATATTCTACGCCCAGATCTACGTGCTCCACTGGGGTATAAAATGCATTAACTACATGGTCAGTTAGGTGTTTATTACTTTCTGGATTGGCTTTGGCATATGCACTATTATCATCATATTGCAGTAATGAAGTTGCAATATTTGCTCGCCACTGGTCATTAAATTTATGAGAGTAACCAATACTCAGGCTATCAAATTCATTTAACAGTATCTCATTATTATCTGTATTTACAGAGAAGTCGCCGCCCCAGTTTGCGTTATCCGAGGTTGAACCCTGATTGGTATAAAATACAAACTTCTGGTCACCTTTTACATGGTAATAGTTCGCCTGAACTGATTGCTGAGCATTAAATTTATATTTGGCACCCGCTCCTACACCCCAACTGACTTTTTCAATATCACCAGTGGTAGCTTGTGCCTGCTTCTCGTTGATGAAGCCCTGCCCCATCAAATGCAACGGTCCATTCTTGTAAGTGTATTTACTGGTCAGGCTTGGAAATTCTGAAGTTCTTTCACCTGAATACTCAAGAGCCATCTGCAATGTATGTGCGGGGCTAAACTGCCACTGATAGCGGACTTGCGGATCACGCAGGATTGAAGCACCAAGTAACTGGGTAAAATCAACTGACTCAGTAATTGTTTCCATATTCGACATAAGCGACCATGTCTGGCCAAATAACCAGTCATCAAAACTGACATAAGCATGACGTATTCTGAGTTTACCGTCACCTTTACCACTGTCCACCCAAAAGTCAGCTTCCAGCTTGGCTTTAACATCTTTACGTCCCCCCAGATGATTAATGTCTACTCCAAAGCGGCTGGCGGCTACGGTAAAGTCTGAACGGTTTCCCTCAACTCCATCAAAAGGGACACTATTAATCTTATTACTGGTACGGCCACCGCTTGAACGGCCTGTTGTACTTTTAAAGTCTACAGCACCATCCATACGCAAGATGCCATAAAAGTCGACATTGTCTTTCCATGAGGAAGTATTAATTTTCTGTGTTAAAGCCCGATCTTCCTGCTGTTGTGCTTGCAGAACGTTTTGTTGCTGCTTTTGCTCTTTAAGCTCGGTCTTTAAGCGCTGTAATTCATTTTCCAACAGTAAAATACGCTGCTCGGTAGAATCGGCGAAAATACTCCCTGAGGCCGCAGCACAGGCTGCAGCTAAAATCATTTTTTTCATTCTTTAATCCTTAAAGATATTAAATCCGTATAAAAAGCTTTTTAAGTTCTGGCGTCGGCAAGTGCACATCCAGTCATAGACTGCAATTCTTCAAAACTTAAGCCTTCAACTATTTCCTTAACTAATGCTTTGCCATTGCTGAGTTCAATAATGCAGAGATCAGTATAAATCCGGTTCACACATTGTTCCCCTGTTACCGGGTAAGTCAGCGTATTAACCACTTTAGGCTCACCATGCTTAGTCACATGTTCCATACATACGAAAATAGTTTTTGCGCCGACTGCAAGATCCATTGCACCACCTACAGCTGGTACTGCATCTGCTTCACCAGTATGCCAGTTGGCCAAGTCACCATTCACTGCAACCTGAAAAGCCCCAAGCACACAAATATCCAGATGCCCACCGCGCATGATGTCAAATGAGTCACCATGATGCATAAAACAGCCACCATCCAGTAAGGTGACAAATTCTTTTCCTGCATTAATGAGATCAGGGTCTTCTTGTCCTGGCTCTGGTGGTGCACCAAAAGCCAATATACCGTTTTCTGAATGCAGAATAATTTCCCGGTCTGTTGGCAGGTATTTAGAAACTTTTGTTGGCAGACCTATGCCTAGATTCACATAAGAACCATCGGGGATATCTTGTGCAATTAACTGTACAATTTGCTCACGTGTACGCTTCTGGATACTCATGCGCCTCCTCCTGGTAACTGAAATACATGCTGAACGAAAATTCCTGGTGTGACGACACACTCAGGATCTAATGTACCCAGCTCAACAATTTCATGAACCTGAGCAATTGTGATCTCTGCAGCTTTAGCCATAAGGGGTCCAAAGTTTCGCGCAGCTTTTCGATAAGTTAGATTACCCCAACGGTCTGCTTTGTCTGCATAGATCAGTGCATAGTCAGCTTCAATCGGATATTCAAGTACATAAGCTTTGCCTTTGATAATACGGGTTTCCTTACCTTCAGCAATCTTGGTCCCATAACCGGTCGGAGTAAATACTGCTCCCAGCCCTGCACCAGCTGCCTGAATCCGACAGGCCAGATTGCCCTGTGGTACTAGCTCCAGCTCTATTTTTCCTGCTTTATAAAGTTCATCAAATACTTTGGTATTATTAGCTTTTGGGAAAGAACAGATCATTTTTTTGACCAGTCCAGCCATTAATAGCTTGGTCAGACCACGGTCACCTGAGGCTGCATTATTATTGATAATGGTCAGGTCGCGTGGCCCAAAGTCAATCAGGGCCTCAATGAGTTCAACTGGTTGTCCAGCTAGTCCAAAGCCGCTGGTCATGATACTGGCCCCGTCTGGAATACCCTTTAAAATCGTTTCAATATCCGGAGTGATTTTATTGATCATCTGAACTTTTACCTTCTCAAATATAAAAAAAGAGCAATGGTAAATACCATTACTCTGCCTTTTGAGGATTATATAAACGGTCTTTAATAAACAAGGCTGGAATTAAACCGCAAAGAAAATAGGCTACACCCATAATCAACAGACCTGTACCGATGGAACCGCCTTGTGCAAAGTAGCCAATAGTAACCGGCGCAAGTACTGCACCCAGACGGCCAATATTGTATGCACCGCCTACAGCTGTACCTCGAACCTTGGTTGGAAAGCTCTCTGTCATATAAGTTGCATTGATTCCATATGGAATACCGTACAGAAAACCGAATAACAGCATTAGCCATAAAATATTGTCAGGTGTATTACCAAATACAATGATGGGAATAAAGATTGCTGTGCCCATTGTACCGAAGGCAAATACAGCACGGCGTCCAATCCGGTCTGCAATATAGCCTGCAATAATTTTGGTACAGATCATGATAAAGAATGTACCGATCATATACATCGTCATTTCTTTAAACTTGATACCAAGATCGGATTCTAAATAGGCTGGCAACCAGTTACTTACCCCATAATAGCCGAACTGTAGAAAAGCAGTACTGAATGACCATAGGATGAACATGCGGCGGTTCATGACATCTGCAAAAATTGTCTTGAAAGCACCTTTAGGTTTAGGTTGGCTCTGATCTACTGAAGTGATAGTGGTGAGGCGCTGGGCACGTGCATCTTTCCATGACTGTGGTTCAGGCACCAGAAAGTGCATGGCTACTGCCAGAACAATAGGAATAATTGAAATATAAAACAGCATGCGCCAGCCAAATTCAGGAATAAGCCAGCCTGCAAGTACCGTAGCTACAATTGAACCCAAGGTCCAGCCAGTCATAAGGGCAGCTAATACAGTCGAGCGATATTTTGTGGGCACATATTCAGCCATTAAGGTGTTACAGGCGATGTAAAGTGCCCCTAAACCAATCGCTGAAATAAAACGTAGTGTCACAAATTGCTGGTAACTTTGTGCAAAGCCCAGCCAGCAGGTCAGCAACGAGAATAAGGTAATTGCAATAACAATAACCCGCACCCGTCCAAAACGGTCACAGGCCCAGCCACCAAAGAAGCCACCAATTGCCATGCCTGCCAGTGTCCAGCTTCCGAGTGCGCCTGCCTGTATACTGCTTAAACCAAATTCAGCTTTCAGACTGGTTAGACTATAAGATAAAAAAGCAATATCAGCGCCATCAACCAATAAAGCCAGGAAGGAAAAAATAAAAGCAAATTTCCAGACTTTTGCATTTGTTGTGTTATCTGTTTTTTGAACAGCCTGATCCATCATTCCATTTCCTTGTAATAAAAGGCATCTTAGCTTTGATGCCTTATCCCTATCATGTCCTCATTACGAAGACACTTCTTTAATCATGTTGCGTGCAATAATAATTTGCTGAATCTGAGTGGTTCCTTCATAAAGACGGAACAGGCGTACATCCCGATAGAAACGTTCAATACTGTATTCACTGATATAGCCAGCTCCTCCATGAATCTGTACACAGCGGTCTGCAACACGGCCACACATTTCCGTTGC
>NZ_DBUF01000013.1:7877-13762 GCF_002307755.1 Acinetobacter sp. UBA1297 | reverse complement strand
CAGTGCGTCATCCAGCATACGTTCTGCTACCCCTACACTATAGGCTCCAATATGCAGACGTCCTTTATCAAGGACTTTCATGGCTGTTTTAAAACCGACCCCTTCCACTCCTCCAATCAAGGCAGAGGCAGGTACACGACAGTTTTCAAAGATGACGTCACAGGTATGTGAACCCTTCTGCCCCATTTTCTGGTCAATTTTTCCAAGAGTAATACCTGGATTATCGGCTTCCACTAAAAATGCAGAAATACCGCCTGAGCCTTTAATTTCAGGATTGGTTCTGGCCATTACGGTAAAGGTTGCAGCATGTGGAGCATTAGTGATATAGCGTTTAGTACCATTCAGGATATAAAAATCGCCATCTTTCACTGCTGTAGTCTTTAAAGATGCGGCATCAGAACCAGATTCCGGTTCAGTCAGGCAAAACGAACCGATGATTTCACCACTGGCATAGCGTGGTAAATACTTCTGTTTTTGCTCTTCAGTGCCATCAATCAAGATTGCGCTAGAACCAATACCGTTATTGGTTCCAATAAGTGAACGGAAGGCTGGTGAAGTCTGACCTAGTTCAAAGGCAACTCGTACCTCTTCCTCCATAGTAATTCCTAAACCGCCATACTCTTCAGGGATAGTGAGTCCAAATAAACCGAGTTCACGCATTTTCTGGATGAGGTCTTCAGGAATTTTATCTGCTTCGGCAACTTCGTGTTCACGTGGAATAAGTTCATTTTTAACAAAATTTCGAATCGTTGAAAGCAGCTGTTCAAGCATTCCTTCATCACGGATCATCAGAGATCTCCCTACCTATTTA
The DNA here is from genome assembly GCF_002307755.1 of Acinetobacter sp. UBA1297. Classification (NCBI taxonomy): domain Bacteria; kingdom Pseudomonadati; phylum Pseudomonadota; class Gammaproteobacteria; order Moraxellales; family Moraxellaceae; genus Acinetobacter; species Acinetobacter sp. UBA1297. The sequence goes on along the minus strand of NZ_DBUF01000013.1, from coordinate 12,951 downwards.
TTTTAAACGCTATAGATTTTTCACTTCATTTAGATTTCACAATGAAAAATCTGGTTTTACTTATGCTGTTCTGAATAGTAAAAGATAAAATGCACAAAATTCAAGCTTTTTTGAAAATTAATTTCGTCGAGCGAAATTAATATTTTTAATTTATAAAAATCAAATAATTAATAAAATAATAAAAATATTTTTGATTTTACTTCGAAATTAATTGCAAAAAAATTTAGACATAACAGGATAAAAAGAATATAGTTTTGCTATACGAAACAAAGAAATCAATATAATTAAGACCTAGGAATCAAGAGCTAAAGGCAATACTTGTCTTTTTCATTGCACTGAAATTTTAAGCTAAAACATAAAAACCCAGTGCTTTTCTAGAATCTTAATTAAGAAGATGGAATGTAAGAAATCCCAAATTTATAGGCCTTATATGCACTCATCACTGACTGCCAAGCTCTTCACAGATTGAACTGACAAATAAATGTAGCATGATGAATGACTTATAAGCCTTAAGCCGTAGTGATACCAAAATATTTTTTGAGTAATCAAAAATTACTCTCTTACTATCTCTGAAATGGAGTTTTCAAATGCTAAATGCCTATATTTACGATGGTTTACGTAGTCCGATTGGCCGTCATGGGGGTGTACTCGCGTCTATACGTCCTGATGATCTGGCAGCAGAAGTTATTAAAAAGCTCATTGAAAAAACAGGTGTACCAGGGACAGATATTGAAGATGTTATTCTGGGTGATACGAATCAGGCTGGCGAAGACAGCCGTAATGTAGCACGTATGGCTGTGTTATTGGCCGGTTTGCCAGTTACTGTACCCGGACAGACAGTAAACCGGTTATGTGCAAGTGGTTTAGGGGCTGTTATCGATTCGGCTCGTGCCATTACCTGTGGTGAAGGTGAACTGTATATTGCTGGTGGTGTAGAAAGCATGACCCGTGCACCATTTGTTATGGGCAAAGCAGAAACTGCATTTAGTCGTGAGGCAAAAATCTTTGATACCACTATTGGTTCACGTTTTCCTAATAAGAAAATTACTGCGCAGTATGGTGGCCATTCAATGCCTGAAACAGGCGATAATGTAGCTGTCGAATTTGGAATTACCCGTGAACAGGCGGATACCTTTGCTGCACAGTCACAGGCGAAATATCAGCAGGCAAAGACTGAAGGCTTCTTTGAAGGAGAAATTACTCCTATTGAAGTTTCTCAAGGTAAAAAGTTACCGCCTAAACTGGTTAGTGAAGATGAACATCCACGTCCATCTTCTAATTTTGAAGCTCTATCTAAATTAAAACCCTTGTTTGAAGGTGGTGTAGTTACTGCTGGAAATGCTTCTGGTATTAATGACGGCGCAGCAGCTCTACTGATCGGTTCAGAAACAGTTCAGGAAAAATACGGCTTAAAACCAATGGCAAAAATTTTGTCAGCGGCAGCGGCAGGTATTGAACCACGTATTATGGGTGCGGGTCCTATTGAGGCAATTAAAAAAGCAGTCAGCCGTGCTGGTCTGACTCTTGATGATATGGACATTATTGAAATCAATGAAGCTTTTGCTTCACAGGTATTGTCCTGTTTGAAAGGTTTAGATGTAGATTTTAATGATCCGCGTGTTAATCCAAACGGAGGAGCAATTGCAGTAGGCCACCCTCTTGGTGCTTCTGGCGCCCGTCTTACACTAACAGTTGCACGTGAATTACAGCGCCGCCAGAAAAAATATGCGGTGATTAGTCTTTGTATTGGTGTAGGTCAAGGTCTGGCTATGGTCATTGAAAACGTTTCCTGATTTTTTGAGTTTAAAGATCCATTCACTATAAAAGTGGTGAATGGATTAATTTTGTTTAACGAAATATAATGAATAACATATTTATTTTTCATTATATTTGAGGCTTGAATGTCTGAAAGTACCAGAGTAGAAAAAACTGAAAAAATAACCAATCTGGATGAAATTCGTCTCGACCCTATCTCTCATATACATCGTGAAAATAATCCGCAATTTATTGCCTCTTTGGCACGTGGATTAGAGTTACTGCGCTGCTTTTCTGCTCATAAACAGGTCTTGGGTAATCAGGAACTAGCCAAGATGACAGGTTTACCGAAGCCGACAATTGCCCGTATTACTAATACGCTAGTAAGCTTAGGCTATTTAAAACAGTTGCCAAATTCTACAAAGTATATGCTTGATATAGGTGTACTTTCCTTAGGCTATTCAGCCTTGTCTAATATCTCTATTCGCAATACTGCTCATCCGCTTATGGAAGAGATGAGTAAATATGCTCAGGCACCGGTCGCTATGGCAACCCGTGACCGGTTGAATATGATTTATATTGATGTAGTACAAGTAGAAAGCTCACTGAATATGCGTCGCCCTATTGGTTCGACTTTACCCATTTATAGCAGCTCTATGGGACGGGCCTGTCTGGCAGCTACACCAGAACATGAGCGCAATTTCTTGATGGATGCACTAGCCAAGAAAAATCCGGAGAACTGGCCTTCAATCAAACGTTCACTTGAACGTGCTTTTCGTGATTATCAGGACTATGGCTATTGTTTATCTTTAGGAGAATGGCATAAGGAAGTAAATTCTGTGGCGGTACCCTTGGTAAGCAGTCAGCATGGATTATATGTCTTTAACTGTGGAGCACCCAGCTTCCAACTCAGTCCCGAGCGCCTCGAAGATGAAATCGGTCCGCGCCTGATTCATATGGTGCACAATATTCAGGACTCATTAAATGAAATTATGTAAAATATAAAAAGTCCCCGACTTGTAAGAACGGGGACTTTTAAATTTACTGAATAATTTTCTTTTCTTTCAGTTCTATAATTTCTGTTTCTGATAAATACCGGCTTAGAATATTTTCAGTATCTTGTGCTAAACACGGCGGCGCCTTTTGATACTCTACCGGTGTTTTTGAAAGTTTAATAGGTGAACCAATAGATGTATAGTTCTGCTGCAAAGAATGAGGCATGTTAACTACCATCTCCCGGGCAATCACCTGCTCTTCTTCTAAAGTCTGCTTTAAATTGTTAATCATGCCGACCGGGACTTTAACCTGATGGATAATTTTCACCCATTCCTCGGCTGATCGTGTCATAAAGTGTTGCTGTAATAAAGCAGTCAATTCTTCCCGATAAGTGACACGTCCAGAATTTTGCCTGTAATGTGGATGAAGAGCTAACTCAGCCAGACCAATACTTTCACACAGTGCTTTAAACTGGCTATCATTACCACAGGCAATAATAAACTCGCCTTTTTCAGCTTTAAATACCTGATAAGGTACAATATTGGCATGAGCATTGCCGAAACGGCCTGGGACTTTTCCCGAGGTTAAATAATTCATGGCCAGAACAGATAAGGAAGCAACCTGTGTATCTAGCAAGGCCATGTCAATATGTTGACCCTCGCCCGTTTTTTCTCTGGAAAGCAGTGCTGCCTGAATAGCAATAGCTGAATAGAGCCCGGTGGTTAAATCTGCAAAAGCCAAGCCAGCCTTCTGGGGACCACCACCTGGCAGGTCATCCCGTTCACCGGTGACACTCATCATACCGCCCATACCCTGAATAATAAAATCATATCCGGGCTCATCTGCACGAGGTCCTTTCTGTCCGAACCCTGTAATAGAACAATAAACGAGTCGCGGGTTGATTGTTGCTAACGTTTCATAATCAAGACCATATTTTTGAAGTGAACCCGCTTTATAATTTTCAATTAATACATCAGATTCAAGTACAAGTGTCCGGATAAGCTGCTGCCCTTCCAGAGTTGCTAGATCAATAGCGACTGAATGCTTACCCCGATTTGCAGAAAGATAGTAAGCAGACTCCTGAGTGTCTTGTCCTGAATCATCTTTTAACCAGGGTGGTCCCCAACGACGGGTATCGTCACCGCTATAGGGTTTTTCAATTTTGATGACTTCAGCACCCAAGTCAGCCAGAATCTGACTGCACCAAGGGCCTGCCAGAATACGGCTTAGATCCAGCACTCTAAAACCTGTCAAAGCACCCATCATTCTACTCCTTACTCTTGTTCTAATTTCCCTAGAAATAAAGTAAATTTATTTCATCAAACGAAATAATATTTTATTTATAACACAAAACTATAGATTTTATATAAAATATAAAGCTATATTTAGACAAATTAATTTTGCAGAGTAAAATTAATTTTTATTATTAATTAATTTCAGTGCCAGAAAATTATTCATATAGATTTTTAGTCTTTTCCTTTGTAAAGAATATAACTCCAAGGAGTCAGGATGATTCGTAATCAGGAAACACTGGATCAGTTACTTCATATGATTCAGCAATTTGTTAAAAATGAATTAATGCCACGTGAACATGAGGTGGCCGAAAAAGATGAAATGCCTCAGGACATTATTGACCAGATGAAAGCATTAGGCCTGTTTGGTCTCACTATCCCTGAGGAATATGGCGGTTTAGGACTGACCATGGAAGAAGAACTTTATGCAGCCTTTGAAATTGGTCGTACCTCACCTGCTTTCCGCTCTATTTTTGGAACTAACAATGGAATTGGTTCAAGCGGTATTATTATTGACGGAACTGAGGAGCAAAAACAGAAGTATTTACCACGCTACGCCAGTGGTGAAATCATCGGTTCGTTTTGCCTGACTGAACCGGAATCAGGTTCTGATGCTGCATCTTTAAAGACTACAGCAGTGAAAGATGGCGATTTTTATATCCTGAATGGTACTAAACGCTATATCACCAATGCGCCGCTAGCAAGTACCTATACCGTAATGGCCAGAACCAATCCTGATATTAAAGGCGCAGGCGGTATTTCCGCTTTTGTAGTTGACCGTAATACTTCAGGCATTAGCTTAGGTAAAAAAGATAAAAAGATGGGGCAGCAAGGTACTTATACCTGTGATGTCATCTTTGAAAACTGTCGTGTACCTGCCTCTGCCCTGATTGGAGGTGTGGAAGGTATTGGCTTTAAAACAGCCATGAAAGTCCTCGATAAAGGACGTTTACATATTTCAGCAGTCAGTGTTGGTGCAGCCGAACGTATGCTGGATGACGCACTGCGGTATGCCGTTGAACGTAAACAGT
>NZ_DBUF01000013.1:1928-7811 GCF_002307755.1 Acinetobacter sp. UBA1297 | reverse complement strand
AAATGTGTGGCCGTGTTGCAGATCGCTGTGTACAGATTCATGGAGGGGCTGGCTATATCAGTGAATACAGTATTGAACATTTTTATCGGGATGTACGCCTGTTCCGTCTTTATGAGGGAACTTCACAAATCCAGCAGATCATTATTGCTAAAAATATGATTAATCAGGTTAAGGATTAACCTTTGAGTTTCAGGATGAAGTATGACTACACCACTGATGCCGGAAACCCTTATCCGGCCAATTTCTAAAACTACACAGCGAATCGCTTTTGTTTTTGCATTCTTGGCACTGTTAATTGATGGTGCCGATATGCTGCTACTGTCTTTTAGCTTAACCAGTTTAAAAGCCGAATTTGGACTGACCAATTTACAGGCGGGTGCATTAGGCAGTTTTACCCTGGCAGGGATGGCACTAGGAGGTTTCATGGGTGGCTGGGCCTGTGATTATCTTGGACGGGTTCGAACAGTCGTGATCTCGATTCTGGTATTTTCATTATTAACTGCAGCACTCGGCTTTACACAAAGTTTTGAGCAGTTTGCTATCATCCGCTTTCTTTCTGCTTTCGGTATTGGTTCCTTATATATTGCAGCCAATACATTAATGGCTGAGTACGTACCTACTGAATATCGAACTACAATACTGGGGACTCTACAGGCTGGCTGGACGGTCGGCTATATTGTAGCAACTTTGCTAGCNNATTATTTTTTATAGCCATTATTCCTTCGGTATTGGCATTATTTATTCAGAAACTGGTTCCCGAACCGGAATCCTGGCAGCGAGCCCGTCTGGAGCGTCTATCCGCTTCACGAGTTACTGTACAGGCACAGCCGGTAAAACAGCAAAGTACAGTCAAAATAATTTTTGCAGATAAGCGTAATCGCAGAATGTTCATGCTGTGGATTTTAACTGCCGGCTTTTTACAGTTTGGCTATTATGGTGTAAACAACTGGATGCCAGCTTATCTCGAATCTGAACTGGGGATGAATTTTAAAGCCATGACTGGCTACATGATTGGAACCTATATTGCCATGATCTTTGGCAAGATTATTGCCGGTTATGCAGCTGACCGCTTGGGTCGACGCTTTGTATTTGCTTTTGGGGCTATTGGTACAGCTATATTTTTACCTGTGATTGTAATATTTAACTCGCCAGATAATATTGCCTATTTGCTGATTTTCTTCGGTTTCCTTTATGGAATTCCTTACGCCATCAATGCCACTTACATGACTGAAAGTTTTGCTACCAATATTCGCGGAACAGCTGTGGGTGGAGCTTATAATGCTGGCCGTATTGGTGCCATGTTTGCTCCGGCAATTATTGGTGCGGCTGCAAGTGGTGGCTCTATCGGTCTTGGTTTTTTGATCATGGGCGGAGCTTATTTCTTATGCGGTGCAGTATCAGGAATCTTTATTAAAGACCGTCAATATGACCCGCAGAAAACAGCTTGAAGGCTTAACTTGGTAAAGCCTCTACAGAGGCTTTTAATACTAAGAGAATATGAAAAATACGCTTTATACTCCAACAATTATATTAATGGCAATAGCTGCCGGTATCTGTACCGGTAGTAATTATTTTAGTCAGCCACTCATTCATTCTATGAGTCAAAATTTGCAATTACCAGAAACTATTGTTTCCTGGGTACCTACTTTGGCACAAATTGCTTATGCCTGTGGCCTGCTCCTGCTGATGCCTCTTGGAGATATTCTCGAAAAACGCCGCCTACTATTCTGTTTCATGCTATTTGCTGCACTTGGCCTGATCATCAGCGGTATTTCAGAGCATATAAGTCTGCTTATACTGGGTACACTCATTACCGGTCTATTTTCTGTAGCTGCGCAGCTATTATTACCTTTAGCAGCCAGTCTGGTTCCAGCGCAACAGAGTGGTCGGGTGGTGGGTTTCCTGCTTAGCGGTTTAATGATGGGGGTTCTTCTTGCCCGTTCCCTTTCAGGTTTGGCCTCAAGTTTATTTGCATGGAATTTTATCTATCTGGCCAGTGGTATCTTACTTTTCTGTATTGCTTTTATATTACATCGAAATATCGGGGTTTTCCCACCTACCAGCACTGAAAGCTATGCTTATACTCTACGCTCGTTAGTCTCTATTTTTTTGACAAATCAACGCTTACGCCGGCGCAGCTATATTGGCGGATTAACCTTTGCTGGGGTAAGTATGACATTTACTACTATGTCACTACTACTTGCACCAGCTCCTTATCATATGAGCGATTTTAGTATTGGATTATTTGGTCTGGTTGGTATCGTTGGTGTATTTATAGCTAATTTCACGGGTAAGTTTATTGACCGGGGGTATATTCACCAGATTTCTATTTTATGTAGTCTGGGTCTTATCATTTGCTGGTTATTATTTTTACTTACACCTTATCAATTAGCGTTTTATATGATGGCAACGCTTATCCTTTACGCATCACTCTCTGCAATTCATGTAACCAATCAAAGCATAGTATTTAAATTAAGTGAAAACCTCAGATCTCGTTTTAATGCTATTTATATGACAGGTTATTTTGCAGGAGGAGCATTAGGGACTACCGCCGGGGCCTATGCCTGGACTCATTTTGGCTGGACAGGCACTTGCACGTTAGGCATGATATTTGCAATTACCTGTCTAGTGATTTGTATTCTGGAAGAACGAACTGCTTTACCGCTTCAATCATAACAATGCATTGATCTTCCTGACCAATGCATCATATTTTAACTGATTTCAGTACGGATATTATTCACCATATGTAGCAGACGCGGTGCAATATCTTCTTCAAGTTTTTCACGTTTCATAATGAAACTTGGTCCACCGCAGTTAAACACCAGTAAACCATGCTGTTCATGAATTAAAGGCACCGCGACCGAGTTCACATCCTTATGCCATTCTCCAATCGAGAAACAGTAGCCAAAATCCTGATAATCCTTAAAGGCACGGTCAAGATCACGGTTAATCTTGAACCAGTCTTCCTTATATTTTAAACGAATAGCATCAAGCAGAAAATCACGTTCATCTTCTGGCATAGCTGCCAGACAAGCCCGGCCCATAGAACTTAAATGAATAGGTAAATAAGTTCCTACCTGTCTTCGCATGGTGATATTGCCTTTTCCCTGCACGACATCCAGATAAATCATGTTTAACCGGTCTCGGGTTGCCATGGCTACTGCTGCACCTGCATAGTCAGCGAGTTCTTTCATATAAGGGTTGGCAATTGAACGAATCGATACATTAGCCAGCATGGAGTAACCGAATGCCAGCACCCCAACAGACAACTGAAACTTGCTCGAATTGGGAACCTGCTTAATATAACCCAGACGAGACAACGTATGAGTCAGACGGGTAATAGTGGGTTTAGGTAAACCGGTTAATTGAGCTAGTTCCTGATTTCCTAAATGCTGATGCTTAGGTGTAAAACAACGTAGCAGTTCCAGACCACGGGCCAAGGCAGTAATAAACTGCCGGTCATTCTCATCCTGCATATCTTCAATTGGATGTAGTAACTCATGTCTTAAAGGAGCCAAAATTTTTTCTGTTTGTTCTATATCATTGGTATTATCCATGACTCTTTCTCAACCTACTAATGTTTCGCATTGCGAAATTATAATCTATAATTATATTAAATAGCAAAGAAGCAAACTGGCCGATTGCTTCTTTTTTATCAGTTTACTCAATAATACCTTCGGCTTTTAATTTTTTTAAGTGTTCCTGGGAGGCAACGCGACTTAAAATCGGCTCAGTATGTTCTCCTAGCGTTGGAGGCGCGCGACGGTATTCTACTGGTGTACGCGACATTTTTATTGGTGAACCAATAACTGTCAGATTTTGCTTATATGGATGTGGCATCTCAACCAGCATTTTTCGGGCTACTACTTGTGGTTCCTGAAAAGCCTGTTCCAGGTTATTAATTACTCCCACAGGTACTTTAACTGCATGAATAGCTGTTACCCATTCATCTGCAGTTTTCTGCAAGAAATGCTTTGATAAAATATCAATAATTTCATTACGATGTTTGATTCGGTCAGCATTACGGCTAAAGCGTGGGTCATTTGGTAATTCTGCTAATCCAATACTCTGACACAACTGAATAAACTGTTTATCATTCCCACAAGCAATAATAAAATCCCGGTCGGCCGCTTTGAATACCTGGTACGGAACAATATTAGCATGTGCATTGCCATAACGGCCCGGTACTTTTCCTGAAGCCAGATAGTTCATTCCCTGATTCGCCAGCGTGGCAATTTGTACATCCAGTAAAGCCATATCAATATATTGGCCCAAGCCGGTTTCATGCCGGTTCAGCAGTGCTGCCTGAATGGCAATTGTAGAATAAAGGCCTGTAGCCAAATCAGAAAATGCTACACCAACCTTTTGTGGACCGCCTCCTGGCAAATCATCTTTTTCCCCGGTAACAGACATTAACCCGCCCATCCCCTGGATGATAAAGTCATAACCAGGTTCTTCAGCACGTGGTCCATCTTGACCGAACCCGGTAATAGAACAGTAAACCAGTTGCGGATTGATTGCAGCTAAACTGTCGTAGTCCAGACCATATTTTTTCAGTGAACCTGTCTTATAGTTTTCAATAACTACATCAGTATCCTGAATTAAAGCTTTAATAAGCTCCTGCCCTTCCAAGCTAGCAATATCAATTGCTACAGAGAGTTTATTACGATTCGCAGATTGATAATAAGCAGCTTCACGTGTGTCATCACCTGCATCATTTTTCATCCAGGGTGGCCCCCAGCTACGGGTATCATCACCATGCTGAGGTCGCTCTACCTTAATTACTTCAGCCCCCAGATCTGCCAGTATTTGCCCACACCAAGGGCCAGCCAATACACGACTCAGATCAAGTACACGAATTCCTGTTAGTGCTCCCATTTTTATCTCACTGTCCTGTTTAGTTTGCTATAACAAATCTGAATCTCTATTTACTCAAGATTAAGTTTCGCCTAGCGATATTATCTATTTAATATACTCTCAATTTATGTAAAACAAAACTCTAGAGATAAGATATTTTCTGAAATATAAGAATTGTCTAAGCAAAATCAAAAGTTTAATAAGTTAGTTTTAATAGAAATTAATATCGCATTGCAAAATAAATTATCAAAATATATTGTCATGTGAAATCATTTTCTTTAGTATGCCCAAAAAGAAATATACCGGCTCGTCCGCTTATACCACTTCTGTGGTGAAAATAACGACCAAGGAGATGAAATGGTTCGTGATCAGGAAACCCTGGATCAACTGCTTGATATGTTACGTCAGTTTGTTGAAGGCGTACTTTTTCCGAGGGAAAATGAAGTAGCAGAAACAGATGAAATTCCAGCAGATATTGTTCAGCAAATGCGTGAACTCGGATTATTTGGACTCACTATTCCTGAAGAATATGAAGGTCTGGGTTTAACTATGGAAGAAGAGGTACGAGTTGCCTTTGAACTGGGTCGCACTTCATCAGCCTTCCGTTCACTTATTGGAACAAATAATGGTATTGGAGCTAGCGGTTTAATTATTGATGGCACGGAGGAGCAAAAACAGTATTATCTCCCGCGTTTTGCTAAAGGGGAAATTATTGGCTCGTTTTGCCTGACTGAACCGGAATCAGGTTCTGATGCCGCATCTTTAAAGACTACAGCAGTGAAAGATGGCGATTTTTATATCCTGAATGGTACCAAGCGTTTTATTACTAATGCTCCACATGCGGGTGCATTTACAGTCATGGCACGTACTAGTTCTGAAGTTAAAGGCGCAGGGGGCATTTCTGCATTCATTATTGATAGCAAGACATCCGGAATATCTCTAGGTAAACGTGACCAAAAAATGGGGCAAAAAGGTGCTCATACCTGTGACGTCATCTTTGAAAACTGTCGTGTACCCGCCTCTGCC
>NZ_DBUF01000013.1:0-1700 GCF_002307755.1 Acinetobacter sp. UBA1297 | reverse complement strand
TCCGTCTTTATGAAGGAACCACACAGATTCAGCAAATTATTATTGCACGCAATATGATTCGTGAAATGACTCAATAAAACCTCAAGCGCTTTAAGGAAAATTAAAGCGCCCTTAATAGTAGGTAATGGATTATGTCTATAAACACAATAACTTCAAGCATTGGCCCGAATACCTGGAAAATTGCATTCTTATTTGCATTTTTAGCTTTACTGGTCGATGGCGCTGATTTAATGCTGCTTTCTTATAGCCTCAACAGTATTAAGGCAGATTTCGGACTGAGTACTGTTGAAGCTGGCATGCTGGGTAGTTTTACTTTAGCTGGTATGGCAATTGGCGGTATCTTTGGGGGCTGGGCCTGCGACCGCTTTGGCAGGGTCAGAATAGTTGTAATTTCAATTTTAACCTTTTCAGTTTTGACCTGTGGCTTGGGCTTTACGCAAAGCTTTATGCAGTTTGGTATTCTACGTTTTTTTGCTTCATTAGGTCTAGGTTCTCTTTACATCGCCTGTAATACTTTAATGGCAGAATATGTTCCTACCCGATACCGCACTACTGTATTAGGTACCTTACAAGCTGGCTGGACAGTGGGTTATATTGTAGCAACTTTGCTAGCCGGCTGGATTATTCCTGATCATGGATGGCGCATGCTGTTTTATGTTGCAATTATTCCAATTGCTATCGCTATCTTTATGCACATTCTGGTTCCAGAACCGGAAGCCTGGCAACAATCTCGCTTGAATAAAGCGATAAATAATCATCACCAGAAAAAAGAGTCAGCCTTTAAACTTATTTTCCAGGATAAACGTAACCGCAATATGTTTATACTCTGGGCACTTACTGCCGGCTTCCTTCAGTTTGGCTACTATGGCGTAAATAACTGGATGCCTTCTTATCTGGAAAGTGAACTTGGAATGAAGTTCAAAGAAATGACTGCTTATATGGTAGGAACTTATACTGCAATGATTCTAGGTAAAGTTCTTGCAGGTTATATGGCGGATAAACTGGGTCGCCGCTTTACCTATGCTTTTGGTGCTATAGGAACTGCTGTATTTCTACCATTAATTGTATTTTATAATTCACCAGAGAATATTCTGTATTTATTGATAATTTTCGGTTTTCTGTATGGCGTACCATATGGTGTAAATGCAACCTACATGACTGAAAGTTTTGCAACTGCAATTCGTGGTACAGCAATTGGAGGAGCATATAATGTCGGGCGTCTGGGCGCAGCGATTGCTCCTGCAACTATTGGTTATCTGGCTTCTGGTGGTTCAATTGGCTTAGGCTTTGTAGTCATGGGAGCAGCCTACTTTATCTGTGGAGTTATTCCAGCCCTCTTTATCAAAGAGAAACAATATGATCCCCAGAACTCTTGAGTTCTTTTCCCCAATAACTGGCCAAAAACCAGTTATTGGAATTTTTTATATAAAAATCCAAATCTAAAACATATATAGATTTAATAGTTTCTAAATATATTCAACTCAGCCTTTTAAAAGAGTTTTAGATACAGTTCTCTGCATTTATTTTTCCTGTTCACCTTTATAGTGAAAAGATAATTTATTTTAGCATCTCAGTATACGTGCTATTTAATAGAGAGTTGCCTTTTTACAAATAACAAATTAATATATCGCTAAGCGAAATGGTGTTTCTAATTATGGAAAATATAGAAAGAGAATCAATGGAGTTTGACGTAGTGATCG
>NZ_DBUF01000002.1:0-62489 GCF_002307755.1 Acinetobacter sp. UBA1297 | reverse complement strand
TAAGTATGTATAAGACGCTAACGGGGCTGGCGACAAGCGAGAAAGGTTCCCTGATGTGCTGGCCATCACTGGCTGGCCTCGTTCCGTCTGTTGTTATTACCCTTCGTTTAAAGGAAAGTACGGATGCAACTGTAGAACTGCATCTTTTTTTCTGCATCAATTTTATGAATCGTTTTCACGTACAGAAGACGGATGGCGATTCAGAGCCATGATCTCAATATTCATATAAGGGTAAAGCGGTAGACCCTGCAAAATGTTGTGCAGTTCTTCATTGTTTTCCACATCGAAAATACTGATGTTGGAATACTGGCCGGTAATACGCCAGATATGACGCCACTTACCCTGGCGTTGCAGCTCTTGGGAGTAAGCTTTTTCAACAGCCTTAATTTCGTTCGCTTTCTCGCTTGGCATATCTAGTGGAATATGCACATCCATACGCACATGAAATAACATGTTAAAACTCCTTATCCGCTTGCCTTAACGACGTAATTGTTCAATCTTGTTTTCATCCACTTCAATTCCTAGACCTGGTGCATTGGGCACAACCAGTTCAAAGTTCTCGTATTGCAGTGGGGTTGTTAAAATTTCCTGGGTCAGAAGAAGTGGGCCAAAGAGTTCTGTGCCGAATGCCAAATTTTCAAAGGTAGAAAAGGCATGAGCAGAGGCAATGGTACCGACGGGGCCTTCAAGCATCGTGCCACCGTACAGGTCGATTCCTGCAAGACAGGCAATCTTGGCCACGTCACAAGCTTCAATTAGTCCACCAGACTGTTCGACTTTGACTGCGAATACATCGGCGCCATGCTTTTGTGCAATACGGAAAGCACTGTCCGGCCCGGTTAAGGCTTCATCAGCCATAATTGCTACTTCGAAACGCTGGGTCAGACGGGCAAGAGCATCGGTATTCTGGATGGCGCAAGGCTGTTCAATCAGGTCAATTCCACCGTCCTGTAGCTGCTGGATTCCGCGAATACATTCCAGTTCTGTCCAGGCACGGTTGATATCTACACGAATACTGACCTCAGGCCCCAGAGCTTTCTTGATGGCAATAACATGATCAACATCTTCCTGTAATGGACGTGCGCCAATTTTCAGTTTGAAAGTATTATGGCGCTTCAGCTCAATCATTTTTTTAGCTTCGGCAATATCTTTATCTGTATCACCAGAAGCCAGTGTCCAGAGTACTGGCAAACGGTCACGCAAACGACCACCCAGAATTTCACTTAATGGTAGGCCTAGACGTTTGGCCTGTATGTCCAGCAGTGCAGTCTGAATTGCACATTTAGCAAAACGGTTACCATTAATGGTCTTGCGGATCAGTTTTGAGATCTGTGCAATATTCTGGTTCTGAACGGAGGAGAGCAGAGGCGCGAAGTAAGTGTCAATGTTGGCTTTAACACTTTCTGGGCTTTCTTCACCATAGCTGAGTCCACCAATAGTAGTGGCTTCACCCCAACCTACAGTTCCATCTGTTGCAGTAATTTTCACCAGAACCAGGGTCTGAGTCTGCATGGTTGCCACAGAAAGTTTATGTGGACGTATGGTCGGAATATCGACGAGTAATGTTTCTACAGATTTATACATTATTGAAAATCTATGCTGACTTATCTCTTGTGTATACCTTAAAAGAATGATTAAAATGTGTCTAAGACTGAATTTGCATTTTAATATATCTTAAAGGTATGGAAGACTCATGGAACTGAGACATTTACGCTATTTTGTGGCAGTGGTAGAAGAACAGAGTTTTACCAAGGCTGCAGAAAAACTATTTATTGCCCAGCCTCCGCTGAGCCGGCAAATACAAAACCTTGAAAGTGAACTGGGTATCCAGTTATTTGAACGGGGCAGCCGGCCATTACAGACTACCCCAGCCGGTCAATTTTTTTACCAGCATGCCGTTAAACTTTTGTCGAATGCTGAAGAAGTTAAATCGATGACCAAGCGTATAGGCTTGGTTGAGCGCAGTATTACCATGGGGTTTGTAGGCTCACTTTTATTCGGTTTATTACCGCGGATTATTTATTTATATCGTCAGCAGCATCCCCATTTAAATATTCAACTGGTAGAGATGAGCACCAGAGACCAGATTCAGGCACTAAAAGAAGGCCGGATTGATGTCGGCTTTGGACGGCTGAGAATCAGTGATCCGGCAGTTCACCGGATTTTACTGCGTGAAGAACGTCTAATGGTCGCTGCACATTCAAGCCATCCGATTGCACAGCATATTGAAGGTATATATCTGGCAGATATTGTTGATGAAGACCTATTTTGCTATCCAAACACGGCTAAACCTAATTTTTCTACACAGATCACCACGTTATTTTCTGAGCATGGTCTGGAGCCTAGAAATATTAAGGAAGTTCGTGAAATTCAGCTAGCTTTAGGACTGGTTGCTGCGGGTGAGGGCATTTGTATTATTCCTGAGAGTGCCAATACCATCCGTTTTCCACATTTAAATTATGTGCCTTTACTGGATGAGGCAGCAAAAAGCCCGATTTTTCTGACTATTCGAAATATGGACGAAACGGAAAACATCCGGTCACTCTTCGACTGTATCTATCAGGTTTACGATCTGGAAGCGATCAAATATGACCGTGCCTTATTTTAATTCTAAAAACCAAACAGGTTAAGGAATCTGAGCCAATAAAAATTGTCGCAGCTCATGAGTGAATTTAACCGGTTCACTTAAAAGCGGCGTATGGCCCGAATGCTCAAAATAAACAGGGTGAGCATTTTTTAGGCTTTTAGCAATGATCATTTGTCCTTCTGCTGCATATAAGCTGGAATTCTGCCCAATAAAAAAAGTGACTGGACATTCAAGTTGTGACAGTGCTTCGCGATAATCTTCAGTATGGTACAAATAACTTTCCAGATACCAGCGCAGGTAGTCCAGTCGTTGAAGAGGTAACAGATATTTTTGCAGTTTCGGTTTTTTAAGTGCGGTATGAAACAACAGGGAAGAAAATCTGCTATTCCCCTGTAAAGATACAAACCTGTACCAAAGCTGAAGCAGTTCAGTACGTGTATGTGTTTCCAGCTGACTGATGCTGTGTATATCAGGTTGCCCAGAGAGAGTGTCAATCAGCTGACGCAATACCAGCTTACATTCTGTATGCTTTTCACCCAGCAGGCCATATTTCCAGTTCTCATCTGCCAGAATTTTTGGCGTTTGGTCAATATGTAAATAGGCCTTTAACCTGTCGCCCAGGTTTGCATAGTGCATACCATGCATCGCTGTGGTGGCGCCCATTGAATAGGCAATCAGAATAAAATTATCCAGCTGCAACTGATTAATCAGTCTGGAAACATCCTGCCAGTGACTGGAAATTGCATCTAAGGATTGAGGAATGGCGCAGTTTCGAGAACCCCCAAAACCGCGCCAGTCTGGAATAATAAACTCAAAGCGGTTCAGGCTGCGTACAATAAAAGGTAACCATTGCCAGCTTTGCATTCCAAGACCAGATAATACCAGTACAGGCTGACCGCGACCAATCCGGCGCACATACAGGTTTTCTCCATCAGGCATGCGGTAAAGTGGCATGATTAACTCCTCAGTGCTAGAACTTTTCCAATGCAGGAATAACTTCTTCAAGCCATTTGATCCAGTGAATTTCCAGATCAATACCCAGCTGCAAAATCATTTTATGAATATATAAAGTACGGTCAGTGGTCGCACTTCCAGCAAAGTCCTTCGCATAAATATTCTGGTAGAGTTTTAGATTATTCTGGTGTAATTCCAGATGTCGCTGCAATTCGGGTAGTACAATATTTCCACCCAACTGGGCTTCTGCACGCAGACGTACCATCAACTCTTCCCGTAACTGGGCGGGCGGACTTTGTTCCATCATCCATTTGGCCAGTTCAATACGGCCTGCCTGTTCAACCTGATAGGTTTTCTTTCTACTTTGGCTGGGTGCTTCTTCAACTGTAGAAATCCAGCCCTTTTTCAGCATACCGCTTAGTTCACGGTAAATCTGCTGGTGTGTTGCATTCCAGAAAAAGCCCATAGAACGGTCAAAACGGCGTGCCAGTTCAAACCCGGTACTCGGTCTTTCCAGTAAACTGGTCAATAATACATGGGCAAGAGACATCGGTGAATTCCGCAACTTTAAAAATGACGCTTCAGACATTATGCAACATGTTGCATAAAAAAAGAATATCTATTATAAGTTATGCAATAAGTTGCATAAGCTAGCAAAGATAGCGAGCCAAGGAGAAAAAATGTCGTACTATCCACACTTACTTGCCCCTTTAGACCTCGGGTTTACTACATTAAAAAACCGTGTATTGATGGGTTCAATGCACGTGGGCCTAGAAGAAGCTCCACAAGGATACGAACGGATGGCAGCATTTTATGCCGAACGTGCGCGTGGTGAGGTAGGGCTGATTGTGACTGGCGGTATTGCACCTAATGATGCAGGTGTAACCTTTGCTGGCGGTTCTAAACTTGATTCTATTGCTGAAGCAGAAAAGCACAAGATTATTACTCAGGCTGTTCATGATGCTGGCGGTAAGATAGCCATGCAGATTTTACATACCGGACGTTATTCCTATCAGGCTGATCCGGTTGCACCTTCTGCGATTCAGGCCCCGATTAATCCGAGTAAGCCCAAAGAATTAAGCTCGGCTGAAGTCTGGCAAACTGTCAGTGACTTTGTAAATTGTGCACAGATGGCACAATATGCCGGTTATGACGGTGTGGAAATCATGGGCTCAGAAGGCTATCTGATCAATGAATTTATTGCTGCCCGCACCAACCATCGTGATGATGAATGGGGCGGAAGTTATGAGCAGCGTATCCGTTTTCCGATTGAAATCGTCAAGCGTACCCGTGAAGCAGTTGGAGAGAATTTTATTATTATTTACCGTCTATCGATGCTGGATCTGGTAGAAGGCGGTTCTACACTGGACGAAGTTGTTTATCTGGCTAAAGAAATTGAAAAAGCCGGCGCGACAATTATTAATACCGGTATCGGCTGGCATGAGGCACGTATTCCAACCATCGCCACTAAGGTTCCACGTGCTGCATTTACCTGGGTGACTGAAAAGCTGAAAGGTGAAGTGAAGTTGCCACTGATCACATCTAACCGTATTAATACCCCGGAAATGGCAGAATATGTCCTGTCTTCCGGACAGGCAGATATGATTTCGATGGCACGTCCAATGCTGGCCGATGCCGAGTTTGTTTTAAAAGCCCGTGAAGGCCGCAGTGACGAGATTAATACCTGTATTGCGTGTAATCAGGCATGTCTTGACCATATTTTCTCAATGAAAATTGCATCCTGTCTGGTTAATCCGCGCGCATGCCATGAAACTGAACTGATTTTTAAAGAATCTGGATCACCGAAACAGATTGCTGTGATAGGTGCAGGGCCGGCAGGTTTAAGTTTTGCAATTTATGCAGCCAGCCGTGGTCATCAGGTCAAGATTTTTGAAAGCAGTAACCAGATTGGTGGACAATTCAATATTGCCAAGACTATTCCGGGCAAGGAAGAGTTTTATGAAACTATTCGCTACTTTCAGCGCCAGATTGAATTACAGCCAAATATCCAGCTACATTTGAATCATTTGGCGACTTATGAAGAGCTAAGCCAGGCCAATTTTGATGATATTGTGATTGCAACAGGTGTAACACCACGCCACTTGGAAATTGAAGGTGCGAATCATCCTAAAGCGTTAAGCTATCTGGAAGTGCTTAAAGAGCGCCTGCCTGTTGGAAAGCGGGTTGCAATTATCGGAGCAGGCGGTATTGGTTTTGATACAGCAGAGTACCTTACACATGAAGGGGAAAGTGCCAGCTTGAATCCTGAAAAATTTTATGATGAGTGGGGAATCGATACGACCTATCATCATACGGGGGGCTTGAAACAGCCTAAAATTGAACCTTCACTGCGTGAAGTCTACCTGTTACAGCGCAAGCAAAAGGCTGTAGGTGCAAATCTGGGTAAAACCACAGGCTGGATACATCGCACTGGCCTAAAACATAAGCATGTGCAAATGATGTCTGGTGTAAATTATGAAAAAATTGATGATCAGGGTTTGCATATTACGGTGGACGGCAAACCTATGCTACTGGAAGTGGATAACGTTGTAATCTGCGCCGGACAGGAATCTTATACTGCCATGTTCGAACAGCTGCAAGCTGACGGAAAACGTGTGCATCTAATAGGAGGCGCAAGAGAAGCCGGTGAGCTGGATGCTAAACGCGCCATCCGTCAGGGCGCTGAACTGGCAGCCATTATTTAGGTTTTTATATAGGGCAGGCGGCCTGTTAATGCTGTCTGTCCACTTTCAACTTTAAAACAATAAATAGTTAAAGAGATAAAACTGATGATCCTGACCACTACTCAACAAGCCATACAGGCTTGGCACCAAATGCTTTGCAGCCGTGATATGTCTGTTCTGGACGAACTTCTAGATGAACAAGTGATTTTTCGATCACCTGTTGCATTCAACCCGTATGAAGGTAAAACAGTCGTTCGTTTTATATTAACTAATGTCATTGAAATATTTGAGGACTTTACTTATCACCGAGAATTCTACACAGAAGACGGTCACAATGTAGTGTTAGAGTTTTCTGCTCATGTCGGAGAAAAACAGTTAAAAGGAATCGATATGATCCGTTTTAATGAGCAGGGCAAAATTGTTGATTTTGAAGTCATGATCCGGCCAAAAAGTGGTCTCGAAGCGTTAGCTGCACAAATGGGACAGCGCATGGCAGCATTTATGCCTCCCGCCCATTAAGTCTACTTAAAATTCATTCTTCATACTTTAGAAATATACCGAGAGTTAAATCAAATGATGGTAAAAAAGCTGACTGCCCTGACACGAGAACTATTGGATCAGGTTACAGGCGCTGAACAGCCTAAACTCTACTTTGACCCGAATGGTAAAGTCCAGCAGGTACTGGAGCACTTGCCACAGCTTAAGGAAAAATATCGGCCAACACCGTGGTTAGCGAACCAGCATGCACACTTGCTATATTTTGACCTGTTCAAGAAAAGACGTATTAAGCTCAAGTATGACAGAATTGAGCCATTAACCATGCAGGATGGTGGCACTACCGGTATTGCCTGGTATGGCGAACAACTTCCGGCTGATGTACCTACTATAGTATTAATGCATACGATTACCGGCTCACCACAAAGTATGAGCGAGCTGGTACGTGATTTACATCACTATACAGGCTGGCGTATTGCGTTATGTTTGCGCCGTGGCCATGCCAAATTGCCAATGACTGTACCAAAAATCTGTCTGTTTGGTTCAACTGATGACCTGCGTGAACAGCTCATTCATATACAGAGCAAATTTCCTGAATCTGTATTGTATGGCATAGGCTCTTCTGCTGGAACTGGTCTGTTGGTACGCTATCTGGGAGAGGAGGGTCATCATACTCCATTTAAGGCTGCCTTCGCCTTTTGTCCGGGCTATAATACCGAAATTGGTTTTCAGAAGGTGCACCCATTTTATAGTAAGGCCATGACAAAGAAACTGTTTAAATCATTTATTCATCCTTATCAGGACGCTTGGAAAAATACAGGGTCATTGCCGAAAGTACTTGCTGTTAAAAGTCTGGCTGACTTTCAGAGCTGTTACTTTGAACTGGCAGGTTATAAAGACTTTGAAAGTTATAATCAGGCAACCAATCCTGTTTATGTTATGGACAATATCCAGATTCCTCTAATGATTTTAAATGCTGAAGATGATCCGGTTTGCCATATTGATAATTTTGAGCCATATAAAGAAATGATTATGCAGATGCCAAATATTATGGTGATTACAACCCGTAAAGGCAGCCACTGCGGATTTTATGAAGGCATTACCCGTACACGTTCATGGGCGGCACGTTTAATGGCAGACTATCTGATTGCACAACACAAACTGGCTTCAGTAAACTAAGAATAGTCTGCTTAAAACAGATAACATGATAAAAACCTGAAATAGCTGGCCTCTTCCATAACCATAAAATAGAAGGGGCTTTAAAATATAGGAACATAAAAGAGATAAAATATCATGTCTGAACCGATTCATTACCTGATAAATGAACCTGTTAGTACGCAGCAGTATATTGACCTTTTACAGAAAACTTCATTAGGTCCAAGACGACCCATCCAGAATGCAGACCTGATCACAGGCATGCTACAGCATTCAAATCTGGTCATCTCAGCATGGTATAAACAAGAGTTAGTAGGTATAGCAAGATCGGTTACAGATTTTTATTTTTGCTGTTATCTCGCTGATCTGGCAGTGACAGTAAGATTTCAAAAAGAGGGTATTGGAAAAAAGCTCATTGAAATAACAGAACAGCAATTACAATCGGAATGTACATTGACTTTACTTGCAGCTCCACAGGCTGTTACTTACTACCCCAAAATTGGTTTTTCTCAGCATCCTAGTGCTTGGGTGAAAAAGCCATCTATTTAAATCAAAGTCTTCAACTCATCATTTCATTAATAAAAAACCCGGTATATTTACCGGGTTTTTACTGTTCTGACTGAACAGAAGAACGGATTGTTTAGTTTTCAAGAGCAGGTGAGGCAGCCGCCATAGCAGCTGCAACGGCATCATCTTCGCTCTGTGAATCTGAACTGGATTTCTGCTGGCTGGCGGTACTGTCTGCTTTTGGTGCTGGAGCTGGCTTAGGCTCTGGCTTTTGTGGCTCAGGTTTAGGCTCGGGTCTCGGTTCAACTGGTGCAGGGTCACGATATTCGCGGCGAATTTCGGTTGTAGTGTTTGGCGTTTCTTCACGAACAATTTCAACCGTCTCGGGAATTTCAGGTTCAGCTTCAACCGGTT
Organism: Acinetobacter sp. UBA1297; assembly: GCF_002307755.1. Classification (NCBI taxonomy): domain Bacteria; kingdom Pseudomonadati; phylum Pseudomonadota; class Gammaproteobacteria; order Moraxellales; family Moraxellaceae; genus Acinetobacter; species Acinetobacter sp. UBA1297. The sequence goes on along the minus strand of NZ_DBUF01000002.1, from coordinate 53,693 downwards.
CTAGAGGTTCGATTTGTGCAGGCGCTACAGATTGTTGTTCAACTACTTCAACCTGTTCTTGCTCCTCTTCCTTTGGCGCTTCTTTTTTTACACACGCGGTGAGGAACAAACCTGTTGCGATCGCACCACAAATCAAAAGTTTCTTATTCATAATTGCATAAATCAGGACTTAAAAGAGACCAGGCTATTATAACAGTAAAAGCTGTCAGAAAAATCATGCACATTACGCCTAATTTTTTATCGAAAATGCTGATAGAATAACCAGTTGTTTATTGTTCTATGAATTGATGCGGAATGACTTTGCTTTATAGGTGCCGAGTAAAGTAAAATTGCGCAACATTGCAGGCCGAATTCGGCTCGATTGTACGAGAAACTCAATGACCCATTTTATTTTCGTGACTGGTGGTGTGGTTTCATCACTAGGTAAAGGTATTTCAGCAGCTTCAGTAGCAGCACTTTTAGAGGCTCGTGGTTTAAAAGTCACCATGGTCAAAATGGATCCATACATCAATGTCGATCCAGGCACTATGAGTCCATTCCAGCATGGTGAAGTTTTTGTTACAGAGGATGGGGCTGAAACTGACCTTGATCTGGGTTATTACGAGCGTTTCCTGCGTCGTGCAAAAATGACCAAACTGAATAACTTCACTTCAGGTCGTGTTTATCAAGATGTTCTAAACAAAGAACGCCGTGGTGACTACTTGGGTGGTACGGTTCAGGTAATTCCGCATATTACTGACAACATTAAAGAACGTGTACTCCGTGCAGGTGAAGGTTATGACGTAGCGATTGTTGAGATTGGCGGTACGGTGGGTGATATCGAATCACTACCATTTATGGAGTCAGTGCGTCAATTAATGGTCGAGCTTGGTCATAAGCGTACCATGCTCATGCATCTGACACTGCTGCCTTATATTAAGTCTGCAGCAGAGCTTAAAACCAAACCGACCCAGCATTCTGTAAAAGAATTGCTGTCTATCGGTATTCAGCCCGATATTCTGATCTGTCGTACCGAACATGATGTAGATGCTGACACCAAGCGTAAAATTGCACTCTTCACTAACGTTGAAGCACGTGCAGTTGTAGTGTGCAAAGATGCACGTTCTATCTATCAGATTCCACGTAACTTCTATGAACAGAATGTAGATGACCTGATCTGTGAACGTTTCGGTTATAACGATCTTCCAGAAGCAGACCTGACTGACTGGGATAACGTAGTTGAAGCTTTACTGAATCCGGAATTTACTGTTCGTGTTGCCATGGTTGGTAAATATGTTGAACTTCCAGATGCTTATAAATCTGTGAATGAAGCATTACTTCATGCGGGTATCCAAAATCGCGTTAAAGTACAGATTGACTATGTAGATGCTGAAAAGCTTGAAGCTGAAGATGTGGATGAAGTGCTTGCCACCGCTGATGCCATTTTAGTTCCGGGCGGTTTTGGTGAGCGTGGTACTGAAGGAAAAATGAAAGCCATTCAGTATGCCCGTGAAAACCAGATTCCATTCTTCGGTATCTGCCTGGGGATGCAACTTGCAGTGATCGAGTTTGCGCGTCACGTAGCCAATATTGCTGATGCAACTTCTACAGAATTTAACCGTTCAACTAAAGCCCCGCTTATTGGCCTGATTACTGAATGGTTAGATGAACGTGGTGAACTTCAGCAGCGTAGTCTTGAATCTGATCTTGGTGGCACCATGCGTTTAGGTGCTCAAAAGTCTGAACTGGTTGCAGGAACTAAAATCCGTGATATTTATGCTGCAGCTGAAATTAGCGAGCGTCATCGTCATCGCTATGAAGTGAATGACCACTTTATTGCTCAGATTGAAGCTGCAGGTATGAAAATCTCAGGTTATTCTGCACTACAGCATTTAGTAGAAACTGTTGAAATCCCTGAGCATCCTTGGTTTATTGCAGTACAATTCCATCCGGAATTTACAAGTTCACCACGTGATGGTCATCCATTATTTGCTAGCTTTATCGGGGCTGCGAAACAGCAGTATCAGAAGCGTAAATAAGACTGTTCAGGAAATAAACCAGGAAGTTTAAATGTCACTACTAAAACCACAAGAAATTGTACGTTTAGGCGATATACAAATGGCAAATCATTTGCCGTTTGTATTATTCGGCGGTATGAATGTACTTGAATCCAAAGATCTTGCTTTCGAAATTGCCGAAACCTATGTCGATATCTGTAAACGTCTGGATATCCCATATGTCTTTAAAGCCAGTTTTGATAAGGCGAATCGTTCAAGCCTGAATTCTTTTCGTGGACCGGGCCTGGAAAAAGGGATCGAGTGGTTAGGTGACATTAAAAAACACTTTAATGTTCCGATCATCACTGATGTGCATGAGCCGTATCAGGCGGCTCCTGTTGCAGAAGTTGCCGACATTATCCAGCTGCCGGCTTTCCTGAGCCGTCAGACGGATCTAGTTGAAGCTATGGCAAAAACCCAAGCTATTATCAACATTAAAAAAGCCCAGTTTCTTGCACCCCATGAGATGCGTCATATTCTGCATAAATGTCTGGAAGCCGGCAATGACAAACTGATCTTGTGCGAACGTGGTTCAGCTTTTGGTTATAACAACCTTGTGGTTGATATGCTGGGCTTCGACATTATGAAAGAAATGAATGTTCCAGTATTTTTTGATGTAACCCATGCCTTGCAAACGCCAGGGGGCCGTGCCGATTCTGCGGGCGGCCGTCGTGCCCAGATTGCCACATTGGCACGTGCTGGTATGGCTACAGGACTTGCGGGTTTATTCCTGGAAGCACATCCTGACCCGGAACTGGCCAAATGTGATGGGCCATGTGCGTTGCGTCTGAACCAGCTAGAGCCATTTTTAGCACAATTAAAAGAATTGGATACTTTGGTTAAAGGATTCAAAAAATTAGATACCCATTGATGCTGCTGCTTGCATCTTGTTATTCATTCAACTGAGGAATTGTTCATGAGCCAAATCGTTGACATCCGTGCACGTGAAATTTTGGACTCTCGTGGTAACCCAACCATCGAAGCTGATGTAATCTTGGAATCCGGCGTAGTTGGCCGTGCATGTGCACCATCTGGTGCTTCAACTGGTTCTCGTGAAGCTTTAGAACTGCGTGATGGCGATAAAGCACGCTATTTGGGCAAAGGCGTTCAAACTGCGGTTAATAATGTTAATACTTTAATCCGTGATGCTTTATTGGGTAAATCAGTATTCGAACAAAAAGACATTGATAATACAATGATCGCTTTAGATGGTACTGAGAATAAAGAAAAACTAGGCGCTAACGCAACTCTGGCTGTATCTCTAGCCGCTGCCCGTGCTGCTGCTGATGAAAAGAGAATTCCTCTTTTCCAATACATTGCAGACCTGCGTGGCCAGAAAACTTTGACTATGCCTGTTCCAATGATGAATATCTTAAATGGTGGCGCTCATGCAGATAACACTGTTGATATTCAGGAATTCATGATTGAACCTGTGGGCTTTACCTCATTCGCTGGGAGCCTGCGTGCTGGTGCAGAAATTTTTCATTCTTTAAAATCAGTTTTAAAGAAACAAGGCTTAAATACTGCAGTAGGTGATGAAGGTGGTTTTGCACCAAACCTTCGTTCAAATGAAGAAGCAATCACTGTAATTCTTTCAGCAATTGAGCAAACTGGCTATAAAGCTGGTTCTGATATTATGCTGGCGCTGGACTGTGCATCTTCAGAATTCTATAAAGATGGTCAATATATCCTTGCAGGTGAGGGCAATAAGGCATTCACCAGCAACCAGTTTGCTGACTATCTTGCAGGTCTGGTAAATCAGTATCCAATTATCTCGATTGAAGATGGTCTGGACGAGTCTGACTGGGAAGGCTGGTCTTACCTGACTTCTATTCTTGGTGACAAGATTCAGTTAGTAGGTGATGACCTGTTTGTAACCAATCCGAAGATACTACAGCGTGGTATTAATGAGAAGGTTGCTAACTCTATCCTTATCAAATATAACCAGATCGGTACTTTGACCGAAACACTCGACGCAATCTATCTTGCTAAAGCAAATGGTTACTCGACTGTAATTTCTCACCGTTCAGGTGAAACTGAAGATTCTACTATTGCAGATCTTGCCGTAGGTACAGCAGCGGGCCAGATTAAAACCGGTTCACTTTGCCGTTCTGACCGCGTAGCAAAATATAATCAATTACTACGTATTGAAGAAATTACTAAAGCAGTTTACCGCGGTAAAGCTGAATTTAAAGGATTGAACTAACTTTTCATGGCTTTTATGAAAGAAGTTTTCGGTTCAATTTCCAGCAAAGTATTGCTAGCACTGGCAATCGTTATGATTGTCGTGCTGCAGTACCGCTTCTGGTTTGGTGAGGGGGGCTATTTCCCTCATCAGACCCTGACTCAGCAAATCCAACAACAAGCTGATATTAATCAAGAATTAAAAGAGCGAAATCGCATTTTAGCGGCGGAAGTGTATGACCTCAAACATGGTATTGAAGCCATTGAGGAACATGCACGTTTAGACCTCGGTCTGATCAAGCCCCATGAAACTTTTGTACAGATGAGTACAATCAGTACTCAATATAAACCCATTTATATTGATCCTAATGCCAAGGTTGATTTAAGAACCAATGAGTCAGAACCAGACCCTGTTATCGAAACACCCTAAACTCTGGGCGGTAATTCCTGCTGCTGGCTCAGGCAGCCGTTTTTCTAAACATGAACTTAAACAATATCAGTTAATTGGGCAGCAGACTGTACTCGAGCACACGGTTAGCCGGTTGAATCAGCTAGATCTAGCCGGATATATACTTGCAGTTAGTGCACATGATGATGTTGCTCGAACTTTACCTTTAGTAAAGGCTGAGAAAGCTCACTTTTGTCTGGGTGGGCAAGAAAGGGTGCATTCGGTACTCAATGCTCTCCATTATCTAAGTAATATTGCTGATGAAGATGATCTTATACTGGTACATGATGCAGCGCGTCCCTGTGTCCAGTTCAGCAGCTTGCAAAATCTGGTTGAGAACGCTATCGAACAGAACTGTAGCGCTATTCTTGCTATAGCTGTACGGGATACTTTAAAACTGGTATCTGATAAACAGCACATTACCAAAACAGTAAGCCGTGAATGCTTGTGGCAAGCCCAGACTCCACAGCTTGCCAGACTGGGATTGCTTAAAGCTGCGATTGAAAAAGCATTGGCCGACCAGGTCACAATTACTGACGAAGCCAGTGCAATTGAACATGCCGGATATCCTGTTCAAGTAGTAATGGGGCGTTCGGACAATATAAAAATTACTTATCCGGATGATCTTGAGCTGGCCAAGCTGATTATTGAATCTCAAAATACAGCTTCTTCTTAGTATTATTATATTTATATTCAATGGATTAATTTTTATTCTTAAATTTTGATACTACAGCTGAATATTTCATAAGCTTACCCATTGTTTAAAAAAAGGCACAATTCATTACCTGTAGATGGTTCTACCTTTTCTGCATTCCTGAAATACTTAAAAGGCTCATAAATAGTGAATGAGGTGGAAAGTGCCAATACAACAAGATGAAACAATGACTAATCCGGTTTATTCACAGGCCTCTGCTTCAATTCGGGCCTGTACTGAATGTATTATCGCTTGTCAAACCTGTGCAGCAGAATGCTTGCAGGAAGAAATGGTAGGCATGATGCGCGAATGTATCCGTCGCTGTTTAGATTGTGTGGAGCTATGCCGTCTTTGTATCAGCTATGAAATCAGAGGCTCGGCACTTTTAGACAATGTGATGGCGCTATGTGCTCAGGCATGTGAACGTTGTGCTGAAGAATGTGGTGCACATGAAGATCAACATTGCCAGCATTGTGCTAAGGCCTGCGAGCAGTGTGCAGAAATCTGTCGCGCTTCAGAAATGCCTATTGATTAATAAGTTTTAGAAATATAAAGTCCGGTCTCAGCAGTCCGGGCTTTTTTATTTAAGTATTAATCTGAAATTACAAAGTTTAGTCGTACAAACGGTAAATGCCGTTGAATCGCTCACAACCTTTCTGCTGTGAACTTACTGTAAGCAAGGCTTTCTGAAAGTTAAAATTATATTTACAGTCATGTTCATTATCGATAATTTCCTGCTTGTTCTCGGGAGTGGTGTAAGCGAGAAAAGCAATGTTTTGGGTCTCTTTACGATTATTCGGGTTGCGGTACGCAATTCCCTCAATCTTGATTCTCTCTTTAGAGAGTTGGTGTACCTGTAAATGTACAGGCTGTTTCGCAATTAAGCCATTTTCATATTTTAAATAATGCTGGGTCAAACTCTGATTCATTGAAGTATAAATATCCAGATCATCCATACGCAGTTCGAACTGCTGTTTAAAACAGTCATTACTTTTACACTGTTGCATGCGATTTAGCCAAGTCAGATGTGTGTCTTGGAGTAAACGGACCGGAGCATCAGTAATCAGATAGGCTGTAAGATATTTATTATTTAGCATTTGGCGTTCGGCATCGAACTTATCTGAGCAAATACGCTTTAAAGCAGGCGCAGTAATATCAGATGTACACTGTAACGCTTGAGCTACGGCCATTGATGACCATAAACAGGTCGCTACAAATAATGATCCTATTATTTTAATGTGAGGAAACTCGGTATTCAATAACATGATCGCTTATACTTTTGCTATAGAGTTTGCTTACGTAATATAGCGAAATCACAAGCTAAAATACAACTGATCTAAGATTTATTTATAAGGAAACAGTCATGTTAAGACCGCAGTTCCGTATCGGCCAAGGCATTGATGTGCATGCATTTGAAGAGGGTGAATTTGTTCATCTGGCAGGTGTCAGGATTCCACATACTCATGGTTTAAAAGCTCATTCAGATGGTGATGTAGTTTTACATGCACTAGCTGATGCTCTATTGGGGGCACTGGCACTAGGAGATATTGGACAGCATTTTCCGGATACTGACGATGAATTCAAAGGTGCAGATAGCCGGATATTGCTCAAGCATGTATATGATTTAATTTTAAAGGAAGGTTATATGCTGGGTAATGCCGATATTACTGTAGCCTGTGAACGCCCGAAACTGGCCAAACATAATCTCGAAATGCGGCAGAGCATTGCTGAAGTACTCAATGCAGATATTTCACAAATTAGTGTAAAAGCTACAACTACTGAGAAGCTGGGGTTTACTGGCCGTCAGGAAGGCATTTTGGCTACTGCTACAATTTTACTTGTACTTCACTCAAACTGACGAACCTGCATTAGTGACTGTTCCAGTTCGCGTGTTGCTTTGCGGCCTTGAAGTTGTAAGGCAACCGCATGAATCAGTCCGGTCCAGGTATCATCGGGTTCCCAGATTCTGTGCAAATACTCTTGTGCTGTAGGCATATCTATATTCATAAAGTATTGTCGATATAAGTACATCAGCACACTACATTGCCGGTTATCAGCACAGTGCAGCCACACTGTCTGCTCACAGACTAAGTGATTAATCAGCTCTAGAACCAGAATAGCCTGATTGGCTGAAGGGCGTTCATTATCTAAAGGAATGTGAATATAGTTGAGGTCAAGGTCCAGGCACAACTGATCTTCATTTCTAAGAGCCATTTCAGCTTTGCTGGAGGCAAGATTAATAATGGTCGAGCAACCATAAGCCTTGATTTGTTCGAGATTTTCTGCGGTCAACTGACCTGAGCAAAACAGGCGCTCATGAACATAATCAAAATATGGAATCTGGCTTAAAGCATATTCTAGTTCATTCATATGGTACAAATCCTATATAAAAAACGCCATCATGATGATGGCGTCTCAATGTTTAACGATTTGGTAAAACGTCTTTTAATGCTTCATGCATGGCAAGTAAGGTCCTTTCGGTAGTTTCCCAGTCTATACAGCCGTCTGTGACTGACTTGCCATATTCAAGGTCATCCAGTTTCGCAGGAATATCTTGGCGGCCACCCTTGAGATGACTCTCGACCATAACACCGACAATTGACTTGTTCCCATCAATAATCTGCTCAGTCACATTTTTTAAAACCAACGGTTGCAAATACGGATCTTTGTTCGAGTTGGCATGACTGGCATCAATCATAATCTTGTTACTAACCTTGGCTTTAGCCAAAGTCATTTCCGCATCGGCCACAGCACCAGCATCATAGTTCGGCTTGCCATTACCACCTCGCAGTACTACATGTGCATAAGCATTACCTGCAGTACGGATAATAGAAACCTGGCCATTCTCATTCAGGCCCAGAAAGCTATGTCCATGTTTAACTGACTGCATGGCATTGGTAGCTACTGTCAGGCCGCCGTCAGTACCATTTTTAAAACCTACAGGTGAAGACAAGCCGGAAGACATTTCACGATGGGTCTGGCTTTCTGTAGTACGTGCACCGATAGCAGACCACGAAATCAGGTCTTGATAGTATTGTGGCGAGTTCGGATCAAGGGCCTCTGTTGCACAAGGTAAACCTTTTTCATTGAGTTCAAGTAACAGCTGGCGGCCAATACGAAGACCCTTTTCAATATTAAAGGAGTCATCCATGTCCGGGTCATTAATCAGACCTTTCCAGCCTACAGTAGTACGTGGTTTCTCAAAATAAACACGCATAACGATATAAAGAGTATCCTGAACTTTTTCACTCAAGACTTTTAAGCGGTCAGCATATTCATGTGCAGCTACCGTATCATGAATTGAACAAGGCCCAATCACGACAAACAGGCGTTTATCAATACCATCTAAAATATTACGTATAGTTTCACGGCCTTTCATGACGGTTTGATAAGCCGTTTCACTTAAAGGAAGTTCTTCTTTCAGTGTTGCAGGAGTTACAAGTGGTTGAATGCTTTTCACATTTACATCACTGATATCTGAAGGGGATACTGTTTTAGACTGTAGTGTATTCATTGCCGTCACTGGTGATTGTTCATACAGAAGTGGTTATAGTTACTTGAATATAACATGATTTAAGTGATGAATTGCTATACAAAAACTCTGTTAAAGCCTGAAAAAGCAATTCATTTTACGAATTAATTATATCTTGTGTGTTTTTTCAACAGTACTAATGACTGCGCTCTCTGAAGTAGTTACTGGTTTGGCTTTAACCGGATGCAACATAAAGTTGATACCTAAAGCAAACAGGGTAATTCCCAGAATCTTGCGAATAATACGTTCAGGTAACCGTGAGCTGATTAATGTACCAACAATAATGGCTGGAATGGAACCGACTAGTAACCACATTAATAGAGTGAAATCGACATTTCCCGAACTCATGTGGCCTAAGCCTGCAACCAGTGTTAGCAATACTGCATGAACTACATCGGAACCAATAATCCGGATCATTGGCAAATTAGGGAACATAAGAATCAATGCCATAATGCCAAAAGCGCCAGCACCTACCGAAGAGAGGGTAACAAATATACCCAGTACGATACCCATAAATAAAATATAGAAGCGGCGGCGCGGATTAGCAAACAGCGCTTGTTCCTGATCAGAAACTTCAGGTTTACGAAAACGGCTAAAAAATTTTTCAATCCGCGCACGGAAAATAATTGAAATACCGGTCAGAGTCAGCATAAACCCTAAAACTGTGGTAAGAACAGCTTTATAGTGAGTGGACTGGCTCAGATAGTGCTCAAGCACCCAATGGGTCGCAAAAGACGCTGGAATACTCCCCAATGCCAGCCAGAGAACTATGGGCCAGACAATATTTAATTTTCTGGCATGGACCAGTGAGCCGCAGAATTTTGAAATTGCTGCGTAGAGCAAGTCGGTACCAATCGCAATATGGGGTTCGATCCTGAACAAGCTGATTAAAATAGGTGTCATTAATGAACCACCACCTACACCTGTTATACCTACACAAAAACCAACCAGTACACCAGCCAAAATGAATTCTAGAGGACCAACCATTAACTCATGCCAATATAATAAAACATGTCTATGTTATGACTTTTTCATATAAGCAGTTGTGACGATTAATGATTTACTTATGCAAAAAAACGCTAAGCTTGACTATGACTTTGTTGTATAGATACGTCAATAAAGCATTTTCACTATCTTCTTTGATATTTCCTATTCGGTTTTAAGTCATTTATTGTCAAGATCATGAAAAATAAAATAGGGGTAGCGAAAATCCAGACACTAATAAATCCAATGGATAGATGATAGCTACGGGTAATGAAATAGGTTGCTGATATAAATAGAAGGCTGCAAAATAACCTGAGCAATAAGGGGTATTTTACAAGAAAAGCCTTATTAAAACTAAGAGTCTTGGCAAGCTGCTTTGAACTGCTAAGATAAAATCCATAAAAGCAGGCAAGTAGCATAAAAAAAGCTAATAACAATGTCATGAATTAACCTCTTGGGTATTCCTTATAATTTTGGCAGAAAGCTTCTGGCTGCTTTTAAGTTGTATCGGTTCAATATTGCGATAAATAAAGAAGGCTAAAAAAGCAAATAGCCATAGCATCAGGTCAATTCTGAGAAAGTTCCAATAGTGCGATAATCCTGAAATATAATTTTGCTGACTCAAGTAATAAAGATCATAAATTGGCAGACTAAAAGCGAGACATATGAAAATAGCAAGCTGTATTTTCCATAACCATTGTTTTTTAGTCATTATCGCTAGAATAAACAGGATCAGCCAGCTGATAAAGAAGCTATAAATTTCATAATTTGTGCCACCTGGCTGGACGCTTACAAGACGGTTAGCGTAGAGATAACACAGTATAGCTGTAGGAAGACCTATAAAAGTAGCCACATTTAACCGGTCTACCAAATAAAAGCCCAAATGAAAGGCTTGAGTCTTGTTTTGTAGATGCCGCTTTAAACTCCATAACAATAAACCAGAGGCAATCATCAAACAGCCCAGTATGCCTGAAAAAAATAAAGCGAACCGTAGTAAAGGCTGGGCAAAAGTTGCCATATGCAAACCATAGACACCTGAGTTAAGTGTGGCTATTGCGCTACGGTTTTTTGTATCACTTATAATCTGGCCACTTATACCGTTTACTGTTAATTGTGGTGCATCACGGGTAATCGAATAGTCAGTAGACTGAACCAGAGTTATTTTTGCAGAAGTAGTATTCGGGTTCTTAACCTCTAGTCGTGCATAATCTGTAATACCCCATTGCTGCTGGCTAATAGCCAGAACTTGTTGGATCGGAAGCATCGCAGCAGGTTTTAGATAATTTGCCTTTGTTAAAATTTTCTGATTGATTTCTTCAAAGTACTGGTATTTGTTTTCAGGATAAAATTTTTCAAGGCTCCATGGCAGATATAAATAAAACAAAATAGCCAGACCAGTAAAAGTAATGGTTAAAAAAAAGGGGAGTGCAATGACTGAGCAGATATTATGAAAATCAAGCCAGGAACGCTGGCCTTTAAAAGTACGGAAAGTAAAGAAATCAGTCAGTATTTTTTTATGAGTGATAATACCGGAAATAAGGGCAATCAGCATGATCAGGGCAGCAAAACACGCAATCAGACGTCCAATGAGTACCGGAATACCAAACAGCTGAAAATGGAAAAGATAGAAAAACTCACCGCCTTGGGTTCCGGAGAGTTTTAATTCCTGACCAGTGGCCGGATTTAATAAAGCACTGCCATAACTGCCATCCTGTTTCTGCCAGTACATTTTGTTAAACGGCTTTTCTTGAGTTGCTATTTCCAGATACCAGGTTTTAGCGTCGGATGCTTCGTTCTGTAAATATTGATATGCAGTATTTAATGCTGTTTCCTGGTTTACCTGAATCTGAGCCAGGGCAGGCTGCATCCATAAATTTAAATTATGGCGGTAATAGGCGGTAGAACCCATCAGGAAAATAGCAAACAATAGCCAGCCTAGTAAAAGACCGGTCCAAGAATGCAAAGATGCCATCGATTGCCGGATAGATTTTTGCATAATTTAACCTGTATAAAGCGAAATAAAATAGAAAAAGCCGCAGCTGATGAGACTCAGCAGGGTTAACTTCCAGAGGCAATTAATGCAAAAACTCGAAATAATAAAGACCAAATACAGTAAAATCGCAGTGATTGCCGCCAAGTAAATTGATTCGGCTTTTGGAAAATAAAAACTTAGTAAGTGAGCTAGATCATAAGCTAGATAGGCCATAAATATATAACCCGCTATAAAGGCTAGCAGGGTTCGATAAAAAGCTGCACAGTATGGATAAGTCTTCTGTAAAAAATTCAATCTGCTTCTCATCATTTTCTATATATAAAATAAACAGTTCAGCTCTTTAGAGAGCTGAACTGTTTACTATTAATATTTGAAGTTTACCGCGACTGTATAGTTAGCGGGCGCACCGTAATAAGTCTGGCCATATTCTAGAGAATTAAAATATTTTTCATTGGTAATATTTTTTGCATTGGCCTGAAAACTGACATGATCATTTAATTCATAGCTGGCCATTAGATCAAGTAAAGCATAACTGTCCTGTATCAGATTACTTTTATCTGTCTGGCTGATTTTATCTTGCCAGACCAGATTTGCGCCTACTTTTAATTGGGGAAATTGCGGAACCGTGTAACTGGTAAGTACATTAAAGGTGCGTTCAGGTACAAAGGTACGAGTTTTTGCTCCAGTATCACGATCTTTCATGTTCTGCTGTACATAACCGGCTGATATATTCAGCTGGTCGGTTAGCTGACCGGCAATATTAAATTCATAGCCTTGTGATTTAATATTTTGTTGACTGTATAAGTTAGCCTGATCCCATTTTTCATAAACTGGAAACTTGTCATATTCGTTGCGGAACACAGCACTAGAGACAATGAGCTGATCATCGAACCATGAACCTTTAATACCAAGTTCATAGGAGCTTCCTTCTGTAGGTTTTAAAATCTGCTTGTCTAGACCAAGTTTTGAAGTCGGTTTAAAAATCGTACTGTAACTTGCGTATGCTGTATAAGTTGAGTCAATATCATAAGTGATCCCTGCATAAGGCAACACTTTCGAATCTCTATAATTGGTTGAGTCGCCGTAATTTTGACCTTTTGAAGTGGCATCAGTATAATTGGCACCCGCCAAGACTTTTAACTTATCTCCCAAATGTAAACGTGTCGCTGTATAAACACGTTTCTGTTCCTGCGTATAATCTGCCTGATTAGCCGGATTGTTTGTATCGTCAATAAAGTCTGGATAAGTATTGTTGTAATAATTGAACCAGTCAGGAATTGGTCTGCTACGGTTTGCAATATATCTTGAGTTCTGTTTTACATCATTTTTGGACCAGCTGCTGCCGGCCATCAGGTCATGAGTTTGACCAAACAACGAATATTTTCCTAATATACTGATATCAATATCATGATTCTGGTTTTTTTCTATGAAAGCTGAGGGATATTCACTGACCCCTTGTCCTGTTTCCCGATCTGGAACGCCGGTAAAATACAGCATGGCTCCATCTTCTTTTTGTTTGGCATAGTTATAACTGGCTTTTATACTCCAGTCATCATTAAACTGATGTTTGAGTTCTATAAAAGCATTCTGTTTTTCCATATCCCAGTGTACCCAGTCCGGCATCGGATTATAACTACGGCTATAGTTTAACAATTTCCCCTCACTATCCAGCATGGGAAGGGCGCCCCAGTTGTTTCCATTAGGCCGGTCTTTCTGAAAGTTATACCCTGTGCTTAAGAGTGTCTGTTCTGTCAGGTAAGCTTCAATAGTTAGCCCGGCAACAGTTTTTTCCTGGCTGTAATGATCCAGATAGGAGTTTCCGGCTTCCTGTGCCAGCATTACTCGTCCGCGTATACGTTCATCAGCAGTTAAACTGCCTGAGATATCTGCTTCACCCCGAACTGTATCCCAAGATCCATAACTGATAGAGCCTTGTGTCCGGGTGTCTGTAGTTGGCCGTTTGCGAATGTAATTTACAGTTGCAGAGGGATTACCCGTAGAAGAAGTCAAGCCATTTGAGCCTTTCACGACTTCAATCCGGTCATATAAAAATGTATCTATATCTCCATTCTGATAATCACTACCAGTTAACTGAAGGTTTGTTCCATCAATCTGGTAATTACTGATATCAAAGCCGCGTGCTGTGTAAGTAGTACGGTTAGTTTCCTGACTAGACACGACTACACCTGGTACTGCTGCTAAAACATCACGTGCGTCGGTCAGATTGAAATCTTTAATTTGCTGATTGGTTACCACATTCACTGTTTGTGGAGTTTCTTTAATACTCAGATTCAACCCGGTAGCACTGTTTGAATCCTTGACTATATAGGCTTGCGTTTGTTCAGAAGATTGGCTACTCATAGTATTGGCTTGCAGCTGAATAACAGGAAGTGCCTGGGTATCTGAAGCCTCTGCTGCAAGAGCAGCTTGTACATTTAATAGTGCCAGAGTAAGGAGAGAAAGTTTAAAATAACTGGCGTGTAAATGAGAATTCATAATATTGGTTAATGAAAATTATTATCATTTATATTATTATTTGTTGTGGTGATTTACAATTGGTAAACAATAGATTATTTAGATAATTTTTGAATTTCTAAAAGGAAGTTTAAATTTTTTAAAGAGTGTAATCGGATTAAATTAGATACGGATACAGTGAGCCTAATTAAATCTAATAGGGTTATGTTAAAATAGCTTGGTCTTATAATGGAGATAAAACTCTTGGAAAATCGGAAACTTAAAATTGGTATAGTGGTAGGTGAAGTTTCTGGTGATACTTTAGGTGCCAAGCTGATTCGTAGTTTTCGCGAGCAGGGGATAGAAGCTGAATTTGAAGGGATTGGTGGGCCACAAATGATGGCAGAAGGCTTTAAGAGCTATTATCCAATGGATATTCTGTCAGTTATGGGAATTGTTGAGGTCTTAAAAGATCTGAAAAAGCTGTTTGCTGTACGTGATGGACTTGTTGAACGCTGGAGCCAGAAACCTATAGATATTTTCATTGGAATTGATGCTCCAGATTTTAATTTGCGGCTTTCTAAAAGTCTGAAACAGAAACAACTTAAAATAAAAACGGTACAGTATGTAAGCCCATCAGTGTGGGCATGGCGTCAGGGCCGTGTGCACGGAATCAAGCAATCTATTGATCTGGTACTTTGCCTGTTCCCGTTCGAAAAAGCTTTTTATGAGCGTTATCAGGTTCCTGCTGCATTTGTAGGACATCCTTTGGCCAGTCAGTTACCTTTAGATAATCCTCTAATTGTAGCCAAACAGCAGTTAGGACTCGATCCGGCCAGACAGCATATTGCGCTATTACCCGGCAGCCGTCGTGGAGAAGTCGAGCGTCTAGGTCCTTTGGTGCTTGATGCTGCACAGATTATTTATCAGAAATATCCTAAAATTGAATTTTTATTACCTGCTATAAATGAAGCAAGAAAAGTTCAGATTGAAGAACAATTAAAAAATTATCCTGCTGAGTTTAAGGCACAGGTTAAGGTGCTAGAAAATACCGGTACTGACTCCAAAATTGGTCGTATGGTAATGAATGCCAGTGATATTGTGGCCCTGGCTTCAGGTACAGCAACACTAGAGGCCATGCTATTACATCGGCCAATGGTGACTTTTTATAAGCTGAACTGGCTTACTTATGTTATTGCCAAGTTATTGGTTAAGATTCCCTATTATTCACTGCCAAATATTATTGCAGGTAAGAAAGTTATAGCCGAGCTAATCCAGACCGATGCCACTCCACAAAAGTTAGCTAAAGAAATTGAAAATTTAATGAATAGAGAAGTCGCACAAACTCAGGTAATGCAACATATTGCGATGCATAAGCGACTACTTGCCGGTAACAGTGAAAATCCTGTAGAGGCCATTCTGAAAGTACTGTCTTATTAACTTTTATCCATCAACAGATCAGACGCTCTCTTGAATAAACAGTACCGTACTCAAATTATGGTACTGTTTATTTTTATGAAAGACTTACGCTCTCAGAATTAATTCATAACCCGTATATTTTCTGATATTAATAACACCCGTGTCTAAAATAAGGTATTGGCCTTTTATACCCTGTAACACTCCTCGAATTTTCAGTGTTTTATCAAGGTTATGTGACTTGATCTTTTCAGGATATTGCTCAACCGGATAAATAAACTCATGTGGTAGTTCCTGATCAAGCAACTCTACTGACTCGTTAAAATGTAAATTCTGACTGAACTCATCCTGAATCTGGGCAATTTTAGGTGCAAATTCTTCAATTAACTGATCACGTTTTTCAATTAGGTTAACGGGTTCCGCTTCGCCTTTAAGCAATTTGCGCCAGTCTGTTTTATCAGAAATCTGGCTACCAAACATTACCTCAATATGCCCAGACAAACGCCGTGAACCGACTCTAAAAATTGGCAAGGCCTGAGTCGCTCCCTGATCCAGCCACCGGGTAGGCATGTGACCGGTACGGGTAATGCCGACTTTAAGACCACTTGAATTAGCCAGATATACAATGTGAGGCTGAAAACAGACTTCTTGGGCAAATGAGTCTTCCCGGCAAGTCCCTAAATGGTAATGACAGGTTTCCGGTTTTAAAACACACATGTCACAGGATGCTTTGGTTTTAAAACATTTAAAACAATGCCCTTGTGAAAATGATTTCTTGGTTTTTGCACCGCAAGATACACAATAGATATTACCAGTCCATTCGATTTCAATTTCTTGCCCTAACGTAAAAGGGAGATCAATTTCTGAACGGTCCAGAGTAAATTTGTACTCAACATTTGCCTTTAACGTTTGTTGATCAGTTACACTTGGGTTGCTAAGACCGGCATGCATTTTATGGCAAATGCCTTGTAATTCCATATAATTCTCACTCACGTAATTCAGGATGCAGTTATGGCCAAGCTCAACGTCATCACTTCTATGCTAAACGATCTATTTGCCGAACAGCCCATCCATACTGCACTGTCGATTGGTCAGCAGCTTGAAACAGTTCAAGATACTTCACATCTGGCTATACAATGGCATTATTTTAACGCAACTGAGTTTTTAAATCTGCCCTTTACTGAACGTTATGATCTGGCAATGGTCATTTTAACCGGTCCAGAATTCATAGAATTAAAACTGCCTGATATTTCTAGAATTCTGGTGAAATTACGTGATCTTATGGCGAAGCGTATTATTGTGGTTGGCCGTCTTCAGGATGAGCAGTTACTTCGCTCTTTAGGTTTTACCCAACTGGTTGAGAGAACAGAAAACAGCAGTGATTTCGCATTATGGCAATTCAATATTCTAACCTATAAGCACGTACCGGACTGGTTTAACTCTAAATATTGGGCCAATCCGGAAAATTGGGACAAATATCGCTGGTAAGGGCCAATATACTTATAAAATCTTGCAAAAATATACAAATCAGACTTTGTTTCACCCGGTCGGGTACACTTATGCTTTAAGGAAGATAACACTTTCAAGGAGTAAGTAATGACCAACTTGACCAATATAGTGGAAATGCTGGCGAAGCAGGCATTAGGAAACCAGCAACCACAAAATAATCAGCAGCAGAATACGCAGCAGCCAAGTGGTCTCGGCGGAATTCTTGGAGCAGTTCTAGGTCAGCTCGGTGGCCAGAATACGCAGGCTAACCATCAGAATACCCAGAATCAGGGCCGTCAATCCGGTTTAGGTGGCGTTTTAGGTTCAGTACTTGAGCAATTTGGTCATGGTAACCAGCGTCAACAGCAACCACGCCAGACTCAAAATGAAGTACCGCATAACAGTGGAAATAACAGTACCAAAACTTTATTGATCGCCGTGTTGCCACTGGTTCTAGCCTGGATTCAGAAGCAGGGTGGTCTTCAAGGTGCATTAGACAAATTGCGTAATGCCGGTCTTGGAAATCAGGTACAGAACTGGGTAGACCCAAACCAGAGCAATAAAGAAAATGCGCCGCAGCAAAATATACAAAGTTTATTTGATGATCAGGAAGTCGAGCAAGTAGCTGAGCAGACACATGCACCTAAACAGGATGTATACAGTGCTATTTCTTCAGTACTACCACAAATCATTGATGCGCTGACTCCACAAGGTGAGAAGACCAACAAACAGGAAGCCAACAATGATATTCAAAATGTTTTAAATATGGTTTCCGGTTTTCTGAAACGTTAAATTAAAAAAGGGCATATAGCCCTTTTTTAAATTGCCAGAATTAGAATTTTATTTCCATACCTAAACCGTATACGCTTTCATCTGCATTACCTTTAGCAGGGGAGTTATCCCATTCACGCTGAACAGCACTGGCAAAGAGTTTAGTCTGGCTATTGAGTTTGTAATCTGCGCCAATTCCCCACTGGTCAACTGAGCTGTCACCTGACGCACCTGCAAGAACTGCATAGTCAGTGTCTGCTGACTGATACTGTGCCTTGAATGTCCAAGGCGTGTTTGCAAGTTTATAAGTCGCAGAAATTAACCATGCTTTTTCTTCTACGTTGCTATAATCACCAGCATAGGTAACAACACCATCAGTTACTACACGGGGCTTGATATTATTATAATCCGAGATTTCAGCAGTCTGCCACATTGCCCCTAAATACAGGCCTGGCACACCAATTTTACCCAAGTCAAAAGAGGCACCTAGGCGGAATGCATCAGCAGGAATATCCTTAAGACCAACCGCAGCAAAATCGCCAATTGATTTAAAGTTTCCAGCAATCACACCTTCAAAACCATAATCTTTATTAGCATAAGATAGTGAAGTTGAAAGGCCATCTCCTAGGCTGTCACGAGCACCGTCTGTATATTTGTTGGTTTCAGTATTTGACTCGCCTTGCTGAGCCTGTAGGGCAAATACTACACCGGCGAGTAATTTCGGATCTGTCTCAATACTGACCACATTTTCAACCCGCTCTTCACCATACATCATTTCTTTAATATCGGCGTGTGCATAATCATTGAATACATCACGATAACCGCCTGCTGCATCTTTAAATGGTGTATCTATAATACCGGCTCTTAAAGTACCGATTTCTGCCCATTTTAAGCCGGCAAAAATGTTACGTTTCTTGAATACGTCATCGCCACCATCTACATCAATTTCCCATTCAGCCTGATACACTGCAGACAACTGATCTGTCAATTTTTCTTCGCCTTTAATCCCCAGACGAGAAGCATTCGAGTTAACTTCAATTTTGTCATCTTTGCCATTATCGTAATTGTCAACGCTGACATTTACTTTACCGTACAAAGTTGGCGCTGCTTGCGCTGCGTTTAAGCTTAAAGTTGCTACTGTAGCAGCGAGAAGCAATTTTTTCATTGAGATTTCTCCAAAAACAATTCTTTAAAATGGCTATTTGCCTTGCTAACTCTTTTTTATAGTTTGCCTGTGTACAAAAAGTTACATAAGCTCACCAACTTGCTAAGCAGTATCTGCAAACTGTGTGACAGAGAAGTGAAAGAAAAATGACAGTTTAATGAAGGATAAAAAGAGGAAAGAAGAATTAGATTATTTTTATATTTTTGAAATTTAAACAAAAATGGAGCCGAAGCTCCATTAGGTTTTAATTGAAAATAAGGCTTTAAAGAGCAGCACGGATTCTCTCCGCAATAGCCTTAATTTTCTCCTGATCTCCTATTTCAGCCGCATGGCGACCTAGCTGGTGCACTGAACTTGGAATCAGATGAAAATGAACATGCGGAACAGTTTGTCCAGCAGCAGCGCCTGAAAGCTGCATTAAAACAATTCCCTCGGCATTCAATGCTTTCTCTATTGCTTTTGCAATTTTCTGTACTATCTGAATACTATAAGCAGCGGCTTTTGCTGGCAGGTCAAGTAATGTAACTGCCGGTGTTTTAGGAATGACCAAAGTATGACCTTCAGCTTGCGGCATAATATCCATAAAAGCAAGAACCTGATCATCTTCATAAACTTTAATTGCAGGTAATTCACCACGAATAATTCTTGCAAAGATATTTTGGTCATCATAAGCCATAGCTCTTCCTTTCAGTAGTTATTTACAGTTCAGCTCTTTCTGGCGCTCTTTAATTTCATCAAGACGTTGCTGCTCTTTTTCAGAGAATTTAGGTTTTGAAGTATAGCAGTTTTCATTACCGAACTTCTCTTTTGCATCTTTATCTTTAAAACAGAAGCCTTTAGAAGCATAAATAACATTATAGTCATTTTTGAGCTTTTGACACTCCTGTTCCGGAGTGGCAGCCTGTGCACTTATACCTGCCAAGCTAATCAGACCAGCAAATAATGCAACAGTAAAATTTTTCATAAGAGTTTCCTCTAGACCTGCAGTGTATATCAATATACTCACAATATCGGGTCTACTTGTGTTTATTCAATGACTAAAAATTACTCGAGTGTAATTCTAGTCCATAATTACTCCATATAATACAAAAACTTCATATCCTAATAATTTTAAAAAAATATAAAAAACAATAACTTAAGTTGTTTTATATCCCTTTTTACCTTACTAGGTTTTGCTACTCGTCGCTTTTTATGTGTTTATTTACCTACTACTTTGCACTACTATTATCTGATGATGTTGAGGCGCACAAGCAAAAAGGTTTATATTTCTCTTTTCTTATCAGGCAATACAACCAAATCAATATAACGCTTAGAAAATAAATTTAATCAAATAGAGTAGAAGTATTGAGTTGAGTAAAAGGAAAGGTAATGCCATATATCGCTGAAAACAGCTCGCCCTGCTTTTCATTGGCAGACTGAGCTGGCGAAGACTATTGGATTTACCCCAGCGGCCACTTTAAACAAGACATCGACATTGAATACAAGGCCATACTTAAGATAGCCAGAAAGATTAGTACTAAACGGGTTGAGGCCTAACATTTGAAGGGTATCAATAGACGAAAATATATACCAAAATATTTCTATTACAGAAAATCTGATATACAGATAAAAATTTTTGGCTTACAAAACTCATTTTTATCGCTAAGTAAGTTAGATAGAAAAGTGTTAATACTGGTTTATATCTTTAAG
This sequence comes from Acinetobacter sp. UBA1297, assembly GCF_002307755.1. Classification (NCBI taxonomy): domain Bacteria; kingdom Pseudomonadati; phylum Pseudomonadota; class Gammaproteobacteria; order Moraxellales; family Moraxellaceae; genus Acinetobacter; species Acinetobacter sp. UBA1297. The sequence goes on along the minus strand of NZ_DBUF01000002.1, from coordinate 32,839 downwards.
AATTGAGAATGAACCATGTTAATTAAACAATTGATCGCAAGATTACAGACCTTTGATCCGGATCTTAAAGTTCTAATCGCTAATGAGGAAGATGGAATTACTGCTGAAGGTGAAGCCCTTAGAATATTTGATATTAGTGGAATGAATATTGTAGAAACTGAAATGAGTAAGAAATATGAGGAAGAAATTAATTTTAAATTTGAAGGCCCCACTGAAAAATCTCAGAAAATTCTATTCATTAAAACCTTAGCTCAAGGTTAATATAAAGAACTTGATATATCTTTAAAAAGGCACTTTAGAGTGCTTTTTTATTTAACTTTTCTAATTTGCTTGTGTATTTTAGTGATGAATACACCCTCGATGTAATTCTCACCATTCGAGCCAGTAGTGTAATACAAAATACATTTTTACGATGGGATGACTATCAAATTGCATAAGCTTAACTTCGATAGTTTGAATCTTTTGAACTAGCTTTGAAAAAGTTTATTTATATAGTTATCCGAATAATTTAAATAGATAATCAGGATCTTCTTCCATTGCCTTGTACAGGTAAAAAACCGCTATTAAAACCGCTAAAATTAATATCCAAGATAATTTATTCATTAAGACTGATATTATCACTAATAATTATAAGAGTACCCATCAATACAGGACGAATGTAATAAAGACAACCATTGTTCGGTAAGGTCTTAAACAAGTAGCTATATGTTAGGTTGAAGAGGGCTATTATGTTTATGCCTTAGGGAGCTTTGACCTATAAAACTTTACTAATCATGCACGGGATAGGTCTACTGTTAACCTATTGAACAGGTATCATATGATTCAGCTTTAATAATATATTTGCATGAATATAAAAACGTCACATAATCCGACTGATTTTCAGTGGTCCTTCCTTCTTCCCAAGTATTGGGTCATTTGGTTAATAGTTTTTACATTTTCCTTTTTAGCTGTCTTGCCCTGGTGCATTCAATGGAGGATAGCTAGACTGCTTGCTAATCCTGCATGGAGATTTTTATCTAGCCGTCGGCAAACGACGATCCGGAATCTGGAGATCTGTTTTCCTGAAAAGAGTCCAGACGAAGTCGAGCTGGCTGCAAAAGAAGTATTTTTTAATGCCTTGATTGGCCTGTTTGAGGCATTAAATGCTTGGTACGCTCCCAAATGGTTTAAATCTCGTGTATACATTCAGGGACTTGAACATATAGAAAATGCAAAGGGTCAGGGTATTCTGCTTTTAAGCTCTCACACTACTTTATTAGATGCAGGGGGATATATGTGCAGCTTGTTCTTTGAACTGGATGTTGTATATCGACCTCAAAATAATCCTCTATTAGAGATGCTGATTTATCGGGGCAGAGCAAAGGTATACAAGAACCAGATTTCAAAAAATGATATGCGAGGTTTAATTAAGGATTTAAAACAGGGCCGGGCAGTCTGGTATAGTCCTGATCAGGACTTTGGCCTCAAGCAGGGTGTAATGGCCCCTTTCTTTGGAGTTCAAGCCGCCACAGTAACTGCCCATAGGCGTATAATGCAAATATCAAATGCCTTAGCTATCCCTCTGTACTTTTACAGAACAGGAGATATTAGAAATCCTCAATATCATATTTTGCTGGAGCCACAGCTTGAGGACTTTCCGGGTAAGGATGAAATTACTGATGCCACTAGAGTAAACAAAATATTAGAACGTCAGATACGTATGGCGCCTACACAATATATGTGGTTTCACCGGCGCTTCAAAACCCGTCCTGATGGCTATAACAAGATTTATGGAAGTAAATAATTTCAAGCAATAAAAAAAGCACTCTAGGGTGCTTTTTTCAATTACTTGCTATGTGTTATAGAGCAACAATATTTACAGCATTAGGGCCTTTTTGACCTTGAGCAACACTGAAAGATACCTGCTGACCTTCGAATAAAGTTTTAAAACCAGAGCTGGCGATTTCACTAAAGTGAGCAAAAACATCTGGTCCAGATTCTTGTTGAATAAAACCGAACCCTTTAGCTTCGTTAAACCACTTTACTGTACCATTGATAGTATTAGACATAATAAATCCTATTGAATTTTAATAATTTTTAGTCGTTTTTAATGACTGAGTATAACTTTGAAAATAATAAAGAATGGAACTTAAAATCTGAAAAAAACGAAGAATTATGACTAAAACTGCGATACTTAAGAAGATTTACCGGACAAGACTTTTTTCTAGTTAAGGCAATAATACATGAAAATAATTAATATTCAAGTTTTTTATATGATATATTTATTTTTTTGATAAATAGTATTAATTAATAGCTACTTCTTAAGAAGTTAATTTTTATATCAGATTTAAATAATGAAAATGATATTTGGAAACTTATCACTTCCCTTGGTATGACAACTATAAATGCTAAGGTCTAAGTCTATGAATTTCAGGTATGTGGCTTTTCTCTGATCTTAAGGTATAGCATAAATATCTGTATTGAGGATGATCTGGGCAAGCAAGTTGTGTAACGTTCAAGTCCAAGACTCAGAAACAATCGAAGATATGAATAAGATGAGTGACGTAAAATGCCATAAATAAAGTTTTATTATAGGAAGTGAGCATTACATGGTTTGAGCTATATTCTGTTTTGTGTACATGAGATAGGATTACAAATACAGGAAAGAATTACGCTTTATAAAACTGCTATTGGGTCTTATCATTACATATTTACCTCAATGAAGTTGATTAAACAGCTCATACTAAGTCTCTTATATAGATAGAAGTAAAAAAGATGGATACATGTTTACGTATAGCTGAAGAAATTTATAGAAAGATTGAAAATAGAAATGGTTTCTTGGGTAATAACTCTAAAGATATGAGCCTTTTCCTAATAGAGTTTAAAAGGGAAATCAGAAATACAGATATCAAATGTAAGTATGAATTTAATAGTTTAAAGGAACTCATTGAGCAAATTGAAAAACACAATGGTAAAACACTTGATTTAAGTCTTATCCCTAGTCGACATCAAAAAGATGAATTTATACTATGGTTAGCAGTAATATTTGAAAGCTTGACCGATAAAATTGTGGTGGATTCATTTCAAGAGAAGCCTACCTTAGAACCAAAATCTCTACTTTTAGATAATAGCGAAGCTACAACAACCTATCTTCGAATCTAGCAAAAATAAGCGAGCTAATTAATCAATATTATTTGCAATCACTATACATATCTTTCAAATGATGAGATAGGTACTTAACAAACGTGTTTTTATCATCTATCTCTGGCATTTCTACACTCCAAAACGTATATCGCCGTGAATTAAATTTAAAGATAACAGTTACTGTCTTTATCATAATAGAGCATTTCACCACTTCAATTTCAGAAAATAATTTTAGAGCTTCAGCCAGAAAATTTAACTTATTCGTAGCACTATTTGCTCTGGAATGGTGTGTGCTCAATGTCTCTGTATAAAGACGATAACAGAGATATTGAAGGACCTCACTATTATTAACCATGAGTGTTCATACATTCTTTTTAAAGAGATAGAGTAATAAAATAAAGGTAGGGTGCATATTTGCACTCCTGTAAGCTCAGCCGAGAATCAATAAACTTATAGAATTTTAGAAAATTCAGTTCATTAAAATTTTATAAATGTCTAGCTTCGCTTACTTTAAATGAGAATAGTACAATTTAATGTACATGCGTATAAAAAATTAATCTTTATTTTATAAGAACTTCTGACCTTAAAACAGATTAGTAAGTTAGTGTTTACAATAAGTTTTCGGATTCTTTGATTTTCATTAGTCATAAAAGGGTATCATATGGCCCATCTAAATAATGAGAGTGTGGTATGCAACAAAGCTTTTTTGGTGAGCTCTTTGGCGTAAAAATTCATTTACCTGTCTCACGCAATGAAGTAAAACAACTAATCTATGCTAAATCTGATTTTGCGGGATATCTGGTTCAAGAAAAGTCCATTCCACTCCATCGAGCCCAGACAGAACTTGATCAAGATATACATAAGTTTGTCCGGAATATGGAAAAATCGCAGGCAAATCGCTTTTATGAATATCTTATAGAAGAGAGTGCAGTTTCTGCTGAAGAGTTCAGAAACCAGATTCATAATCCGATGACCTTGAATTATCCAAAACTTAGAATCTCTGGTGACAATACAGTTAGAAGAAAACATTCTGTCTGGAGTTATATGAGTTGGTTCTTGCTGATAGGTTGTGTATTTTTAGGTACATATTGGTTCGACCTATAAGCAACTATTTTCTGCTAAAGTCTCATTTTTTATTTCCGTTAAAAGTCCCTCCTGTCTTTGATCAGGTAAATAGTGGTTCCCTGAGTAACGATTGCAGCGTAGGTCGAAAACGCAATACGATTTTAAGAAGCTTTCCAAATGGTGAGCTTTTTTAATTTTTTGAGCTCATTCCTTGTCATAAGGCTTAATTTTCCAAAAAAATTAAAAAAATAAACAATTTGATTATACCTTTCTTGATTTAGATTCAATATAAATGATACTCCACGCGCCATTAAAAGGTATAAGAATGAAGGAATATATTCAAATAGCAGAAACGGTTTATGACCGAGTCTATAAAAAAAATGGATTTCAAGGCGACAGCTATAAGGATATTGATATTCTTTTAATAGAGATTAAAAAGGAAATTAAAGATAGTGGAATTGGATTTAAATACAATTTTAATAACTTCGATGAGCTATGTAAGGAGATAAATAAGAACAAAGGTAAAATGATTGATATGAGCCTGATGCCAAACCGTAATGTAAAAGATGAGTTTGTACTATGGCTAGCCACTGTATTTGCGACAATAACCGATAAAGTTATTGTTGAGATCCCGAAAGTTTCACCTCTGAGTCCCAAGCTTGAAAATAATGGTGAAGCTATCTCTGCTTACTTACGGTCTAAAGAATTTAATCAGACCACTTAAGCAATACTTGTAATTCAATTTCGTAGTTCTAAAAATAATACAAAATTTTCATTAGAGCTTATTAAGTTAATAAAAATGGGACCTTGTTTAGTAACAGGTCCCAATAAAGTTTAGAATTATTATTCAGCTTTTAAGATATCACTTAACTTTTATTTTGTGGTTCATGAGGGGTAGGAGACTTTTCATCTTGCTTTACTTCATCGGGAGTTTGTGTAGAGATCTCTGGAGTAGGCTCGGCTGACTCATTGTCTTTTGTAGCTTTTTCGGAAAAATCTTTAAAATTAGACATTTCAATCTTCTTTATTATGTGAAGGAAAGTCATCATGCTCTTTTAAGTCTACTTACACTAAGATAGTTGTGAGAGTGATGTGTGAGCTATGTGTCTTTTACTACAAAATTTCTGATTGGCTAATTGCTTAAAGAATTTTTTACTTTGAGAATGCACTAATTGAAATTTTTGGTGCTTTATTATACTAATATACAATTGAATAATGAGATATTTATCACTATATTGTTAAGATATCGTGACATAATTGGGATGTTTAATTTGCGTATTTTTATTGATGGGGTTTCCTTATGAAGGATGGAATATTTTATGTTGTATTTAGAAATAGTGGCCATGGCTTTGGAGAGGGTACTGTCGTTATAAACAATAATAAGATTAATGGTGGAGATTCTAACCATACATATTCAGGCCACATCAAAGATAATCTTGTCAAGCTAACTGTCCATAAGCACAGGAAGTCGGCGCTATCTATCTTTGATCAAGAATCTAATTACAGAATTAACCTAACTTTTCAAGAGTCAGGATTTGGTTTCTCGCTTAAAGGCCATGTTGAAGATAACCAGAATATTACTATAGAAGCCGACGCCAAATTTATTGGTGAACTTGTAATCTGATTATTTAAAAACCTATTTTTGTTTTCTTCTATTATCTTTTAAATCATATAACGGTCTTGTTCTTATCAAAGGCAACTCTATAGCATAGTTTCTTGCTCATCATTTTTATATCGATAACGTGTTATTAATACATATTTTTTGGATTGATGTGATTTTTAAATCGTTTAGTAACTCTGTTGAATCTTCTTTTCACTCAATCTTCTAAAACTGAAAATAGTAATTAAATAAGTACTTAAACTATTTATTGGGCTACTTCTTTATCTTTATTGAATATAGAAAGCAATTAGTCATAGTCTAGTCTTACAGTCTTTGCAGTTTATAACTGATGAGGTTTCTTCTATAGTCTTCATAACATGATAACTAACTACTAACAGTCAGTTTTTCCAAATATATACTTGCCTGGCAAATAAAACACAGAAGAATAGAGACTATATGTACTTCATGATGGAAGGTGATCAGAAAGTGGAAAACAGATTTATTAAGGTAATCATGCATTGAGAAGGAAATATTATTACTATATGTCATGTCTGGGAGAGTTACGATGCAGCTAATTCAAGCTTAATATTCTTCAGTTTATAACCCTTAACTATGCAGCCTTCAAAAACTACCAAGGTAGTCTTCAGGCCAAAAAATCTTTTAATAGTAAGTTTATTAATGTATAAGCTCACTATATTTTCCTAAATTTTCTAAATATTTGAGTATTGTTTAGTGTACATGAGATTTTTGGTAACGACTTCTATAGTGTCGAGTGTATTATTTTTTTGTTTCTATTCTCATAGTGCTCCTGCATTTACCCATCATAAAAGTTTGGATAGTACTGCTATTGCTTCTTTTTATCCACGTAAAAGGAATGCTTTCAAGAGTTTTAAATTTGCCAGAATTGATCATAGAAAAAGATTAGCGGTAAAAAATAGTGTTTAAAAACGACGAGGAGACTTAACGTAGCCGGTCAACACAAATTTTAAAACTGATATTAAGCTCCATAATCCATTTAAACCGGACCTCATATCTCATAGTCTGTAGCTTTTGTCCCTCTAAATTACCTAATTTAAAAATCTACTATATTTGATCAACATACAAACATTATTAATTTACACTTCAAAGTTTTCTAGTTGCTATAGTGGTTTTTCCCTTGAATTAAATAATAAGGCTTAACAATGCAAAATATTAATGAACATGACGTAGTAATAGCTTCTTGTGGAACTCAAGTTGGAAAGGTAGATCATTTAGAAGGCCAAGATTCAATTAAATTGACTCGTAGTGATGATGAAAATAATGAGCACCATGTCATCCCGTTAAGCTGGGTTGCCAAAGCAGAAAATGGTGAAGTTCATCTCAATAAGAATGCTGAAGAGGTTCACCAGCAGTGGAAGACTCTTCAGTAAAGGGTGGATTCTTAGTAAGTCAAACATAGTATTGCATAGCCAATACTATGTTTTTTAAATTTATTTATTCAAAATTTGCAGATCCAGCCTGAATTCTACTTTGACGTGCGGTAATTCCTATCTGGTAAATCTGTACTGACCATTTGCTGGCAGTTTACTGTATTACTTATAAGTATAGCTTCTGACTCTTTCGATTTATTGTCCGGCGCAAAAATATTGATATAAGCTAAATCACTTCTACTCGAAATCTTGAATTTTAATCACTGACCAGCTTTGGTCTGGAAGGTATATTAACTATTATGGTATCTTGTAAAGCTACCTCTATCTAACAGTTGTTTTGTTCATATCTTTTTTAAAAGATAAAGATAATCTGATTTTCAGCAGCTTTGGAACTACAGGCAAACTGCAAAAAGAAATAAAAAAGCTAAGAAAGCAGAACCTAAGTATTTATTAAGAAATATTGAAAGTCATTATTATAGTGATGTATGTGAATATTATATCACCAGAAAAATTACTGATCTTTATAGGTAAAGGGCCTATAACTGATAAATATGTATTTATAGTCCGGTACTAAAGTTAAGAATAAAGGGAAATATTATTTAAAAACCGATAAAGGAAATAGAAATTATAAAACAGAATTAATTATATATCAGTGATATAAATTTCTTTTACTCTTTATATTTTTAACGTATAAGTATAAAGGCAGACTACTTAATAAAGTCACTGCGAATTACTACTATATAAGGCTCATTCGGATGCACATAAGGATTTTAATAACTTTATTTATAGGTATGAGCTGTTTTTTCTACTGGACATACAATACCCGGAATAATTTTTTCGGCAAAAATGATGATATAAAAAGAATCGCAAAAGCCTCTTTTTATCCTGATAAAATGAGCACAGGTAAGAATTTTACTTTTGTAAAAGTGGGACCTGATGACAAAATTATTCTTGAGAAAGTGGAATTCGCTCAATAATACTTTCCTCTGAAGAGTCCCTTGTGAAAAATTAAGTATTCACTTTGGTTTATTATATTGAACTTGAATTTTATCTCACTCTTTTGCCATTTTGATCAATTATTAATTCACCATCTTCTTTATTAAATGCCTTACGTTGAGGTGCGGACAGTATATCTAGCACTATTTCTGAAGGCCTGCATAGTTTGATTCCAAGTTCTGTGACGACAAAGGGCCGGTTAATTAAAATAGGATATTCAAGCATCAAAGTGATTAATTGCTTATCTGTCCAATGTAATTTATCTAAGTCTAGCTCTTTGTAGGGTGCTACATTCTTGCGTATGGCTTCACGTACAGTTAGTCCGGAATTCCTGATTAATTGAATTAACTCTGCTTTTAAAGGTGGAGTCTTCAAGTACTCTATAATTACAGGCTCTTGCCCTGTATTACGGATTAGGGCTAATGTATTTCTAGAAGTTCCACATTCCGGATTATGATAAATTTTGATTGATTGAGACATAGGTTGCTCGATCTCTTTAGTATTGTTTGCCTTTATATATGGATATACGTATATTCGCAATAGTAAATATTTGAGATTTCAAAAGATGGAACAGACAGATTTTTTTAAATGTCTTGCTGATTCAACACGTTTAAATATTTTAAAATTAGTTATGAACAGAGAAAACGTATGTGTATGTGAATTTACGGCACAATTAAAATTAAGTCAGCCAAAAATCTCTCGTCATTTAGCCCTGCTTAGAAACTTGGGAATACTACTGGATCAGCGTAAAGAGCAGTGGGTATATTATCGCCTGAACCCTGATTTACCAACTTGGGCACATGATATTTTAAAAATAATAGCATTAAATCCGATACTTAATCCCTTAACTTCAAATATTCCGGACTATTGTGAAGAGTAATATTGTGCCTACTAAAATATCATTTCTGGATCGTAATCTTACACTTTGGATTTTTATTGCTATGGCGCTAGGCATAGCTATAGGGGTGTTTTTTCCGCAAGTCTCTGTGAACTTAGATAAGTTAAGTATAGATTCAATCAATATTCCAATAGCTATTGGTTTAATTCTGATGATGTATCCACCTTTAGCCAAAGTCGATTATGCAGCTTTGCCAGAGGTATTTAAAGACAAGAAAACGCTAATTTTATCTCTAATTCAGAACTGGGTTATTGCACCAGTTTTAATGTTTGTTTTAGCGGTTATCTTTTTACCTCACTATCCTGAATATATGACAGGATTGATTCTGATTGGTCTGGCACGATGTATTGCAATGGTTTTGGTGTGGAACGGCCTAGCTTGTGGCGATAATCAATACGTTGCGGCCTTAGTCGCATTTAATAGCATTTTTCAAATCCTATTCTTCAGTACTTATGCCTGGTTGTTTTTGACTTTTTTGCCACCTTATTTTGGTATTGCGGGGCAAGTGATCAATGTTGATTTTTGGACTATCACACATGCGGTACTCGTGTATTTAGGTATTCCATTTTTTCTTGGTTTTATGACTCGCTTTCTTCTGGTTCGGGCCAAAGATTTAGCTTGGTATCGAAATATCTTTTTGCCAAAGATCAGCCCAATGAGTTTACTGGCTCTATTGTTCACAATTGTGGCAATGTTTAGTTTGAAAGGAAATGATGTGGTGAGCTTGCCGCTGGATGTTTTGCGGATTGCAATTCCTCTGATCATTTATTTTATATTGATGTTCTTTATCAGCTTCTTTATGAGCAAATGGATGGGAAATGATTATCCAAAAACCACAGCCATTTCTTTTACAGCTGCGGGAAATAACTTCGAATTAGCATTAGCTGTTGCAATTGCAACTTTCGGCTTGGCGTCACCCGTGGCGTTTACTACCGTAATTGGTCCTCTGGTTGAAGTACCAGTGCTCATTATACTGGTGAGTGTTTCACTATGGCTGAAGAAAACCTGCTTTAAAGAAAAATAATTATTCTGAATTTCTTAATCTGAAATTAGCTTTACTTGATATTAATTAAGTAAGTAAGGATTACTGTGAGATATAAATTATTATTCTCGAGTTGTGGAAAATAATGAAGAACCATTAGATATATAAGTCTAAAAAATTTTTAAAGATGAATAAAAATTAAAGACAATAAAAAGCCCCGAAAAAGGGGCTTTTTATCACGTTATATTTATAAGTTATGCCTTATTTACACCAAAAGTTATATCATTTTTATGAAGCTTTGCTTTAGGAAAATAAAATTATTCTAAAATAATCTTGGTCCAGGCTTCATACATTTTTACAGCAGCGGAAAAATCACTATCGGGCTCTGCTGTCAGATTTGCTGCCTGAATCAGACTTTGTGTGAGCGCAAGAAGTGGGGCAGGTAACTTTGCTTCATTAACCAGATCTAGTGCTATTCCTGTATCCTTTGCAAGCAAAGGTAAAGCAAAGGTTAACGGGAAACTACGGTTTAATATTCGTGCGGGCAGTGCCGTTTCAGTGACGCCACTTTTACCACTTGAGGCATTAATACATTCAAGGGCCTGATTCAGATTGACACCATGGGCTTTTAAAGTCGTAAAACCTTCAGCTACTGACCATAAGTTCACTGCAAGTAACATATTATTCACTGCTTTCACAGCAAACCCAGCCCCTGAGTCACCTACATGTTTAATCAGCTTGCCAAAGGTCTGCATAGCTGGCAGGGCACGATCAAATACTGCAGCATCGCCTCCAACCATTATAGTTAAAGTGGCATTTTCGGCACCAATAGTTTGACCACTGACAGGCGCATCTAAAAATTCGATGTCCTTTTGTTTTAAACTCATTGCCAGCTCTTTCGCTGCTGCAGGAACACCACTTGTACAGTCTATCCATATAGCGCCAGCTTTAATATTTAATGAATCAATAAGCTGCTGCACATCCTGACTAGTAGGTAAACAGGAAAAGATAATATCTGCCTGTACCGCCTGATGTAGATCTACTGCCTGTGTACCGTACTCAGCTGCATGCTGTTCAGCCTTTTCAAAGCTGCGATTCCAGACATAAACAGTATCAAAATGTTTGGGTAGATGTGCAGCCATGCGGTAGCCCATTGCTCCAAGACCAATAAATGCCACAGTTTGAATCATAATGTATCCTTTATTCTTGATGAGCGTTGTACCAGCCATTCGGTCAATTTTGGCCAGAATTCATTGGCACTTGCCTGGCTTGACATTAAACCGATGTGCCCTCCAGGAATAGCAGTAAACGAAACATCTGCACTATTTGTCAATTGGCTAAGGGGTTGAATAGCTGCTTCTGTCACAATCTGATCTGTGGTGCCGGCACCTAATAGTAATGAGGACTCAATATTTTTTAAGTCAATTAACTGATCTTTTAAATGAATAATTCCTGTTTTCAGTGGATTTTTAAGCCAGACTTTAAAAATCATATCTTTATTGATTGCCCCAGGATAATCATTCATATGATTTAAAAATGTCTGCACCGTAGTGTGTTCTCGCAGAAATCTTTCATTGTCTATATATTTAAATAACTGAATACAGCTGTTTAACCAGCCCGCCGGATCAATTATTTTAAACCCCAAGGCATTGATAAAACCTGGTGTATGGATCAGCCCCTCAGGAATATTTTCAATACTGTGCCTGATTTTTGCATGTCTGGTAAGTAGCTGATTTACTGTTTCAAATAGCCTGCCAATCCGACCCGAAGCGTAACTGTCAATTGGGCTACCTAAAATAATCAGATTTTTAACATGACTCTGTTTCGCCAAGGCACTGTAGAGTAAAGCAAAAATACCCCCCATACTCCAGCCATGCAGGGAAATTTTTTCACTCTGCGAATGTTCACAGACAGTTTTAATATAGTGCGGCAAGCAATCATCAATAAAAAATAGAAAATCGCGATATCGGTCCTGAAATGTGAAGGTTCCCCAATCAACCAGATAAACATCAAAACCTTGCAGCTGAAAATGCTGTACTAAAGAACGGTAAGGATATAGATCATAAATCGCCATATCGACTGCCAGCGGTGCTACAAAAACTAATGGCTCCTTGTAGCGTTTATGAGCGGCAGCATAATAACGCAGCTGGCTACCATGATACTTGCTGATTACCTGAAAGGGTGTAGATTGGGAAAGAACCAATGACTCGGGGTTAAGTACACGGCGTGAAAGATGAAAAAATCTGGTCTTCTGCTGTCGAATTCTGGCTTTTAAGGTAAACATTTTTGGCATTCATTTCTCATTTCAAAAGATTTGTATGAAGACTAAGCGATAATTATGCATTTTACCTTGACCAGAAATACTCTGGACGCTCAAAATGTTGGCAATTTCTATCAAGGGCAGTCTTGCGGACTGAGTCAGACATGAACCAACCAGACGAACCAGATTATCAAATTGACACTTTAGCTATTCGCACTGGCCATACACGCAGTTTTGAAGGCGAACATGGCGAACCAATCTTCCTGACCTCTTCATTTGTTTATGCCAATGCTGAGGAAGCAGCAGCAAAATTCTCGGGTCAGATTCCAGGTAATATCTACTCGCGCTTCACTAACCCGACAGTTTCCATGTTTGAAAAACGTCTTGCTGCATTAGAGGGCGCAGAACGTGCCGTTGCTACTAGTTCGGGTATGGCGGCAATACTGGCTGTAGTCATGTCTTATCTAAAGGCAGGTGATCATGTCATCTGTTCACGTGCGGTATTTGGTTCTACTGTATCGCTGTTTGAAAAATATGTTGCCAAGTTTGGTGTAACGGTAGACTTCGTTGATTTAACAGATACAAGTGCCTGGAAAGCTGCATTACGTCCTGAAACACGACTGCTTTTTGTAGAATCACCTTCTAATCCACTGGCCGAGGTCGCTGATATTCAATCTCTGGCAGATATTGCGCATAGCAATGGTGCTCTACTGGCGATTGATAACAGTTTTTGTACTCCGGTTTTGCAACAGCCTTTAAAATTCGGTGCTGACCTAGTGATTTATTCTGCTACCAAGTATCTTGATGGCCAAGGACGTGCTTTAGGTGGTGCAGTGGTTGGCGGTCATCAACTGCTTGAAGACGTTTTTGGTATGGTACGTACTTTAGGGCCATCAATAAGTCCTTTTAATGCCTGGATCTTTTTAAAGGGCCTTGAGACATTAAACCTGCGTATGAAAGCTCATACGGCCAGTGCTCAAAAACTGGCTGAATGGTTAAAACAGCATCCAAAAGTTGAAAAAGTCTATTATGCCGGCCTGCCTGAACATATAGGTCATGAATTGGCAGCCAAGCAGCAAAGTGGTTTTGGTGGGATTGTTTCTTTTGAGGTAAAAAAAGGACGAGAAGGGGCTTGGAAAGTCATTGATCAGACCCAATTTATTTCTATTACCGGTAATCTGGGCGATACCAAGTCTACTATTACTCATCCGGCGACTACCACGCATGGTAAATTGTCAGCAGAGGCGAAAGAAGCAGCAGGTATCCGCGAAGGCTTGATCCGGGTTTCTGTCGGCCTTGAAGACATTGATGATATTATTCGCGATTTATCGCGCGGTTTAGATTTAATTTAGCCATTTAAATTTTTTTGGAGAGTAATAATGAATATTAATATGTTGATGCAGCAAGCCCAGCGTATGCAGAAGGATGTAGAAAGTAATCTGAAAAAAGCCAAAGAAGAGCTAGCCCAGATGGAAGTACATGCAGAAGCGGGTGGTGGGCTGGTAAAAGTAAGCATGACATGCCGTAATGTAGTAAAGCGTATTGAAATTAATCCGGACCTTTTACAGGATGAACCGGATATGATCGAAGACCTAATCGCTGCTGCGATTAATGACGCTGCCCGTCAGGCAGAAGCAATTTCTGAAGAAAAAATGAAGAGTGCCAATAGTGGTATGGGCTTACCACCAGGCCTGGCCGGATTATTTTAAGGATTAATATTACGTGTTCAGTGAACGCTTTGATCAGCTTGTACAGGCATTGCGAATTTTACCTAGCGTTGGGCCGAAATCGGCTCAGCGTATGGCATTGCATCTGCTTATGAAAAATCGGGAAGGTGCATCAGGACTGGCTCATGCTCTAAATGAGGCAACTTCCTATATTCATGAATGTAAAGTCTGTCATTCACTGACAGAAAATGAAGTGTGTGATATATGTGCATCTTCTGAACGTGACGAGCAGCAGCTCTGTGTAGTGGAATCACCAGCCGATGTCATGGCAATAGAGCAAAGTGGCAGTTTTAAAGGTAAATATCATGTCCTTGGTGGTCACTTATCTCCACTTGATGGGATTGGTCCAGAAGAGATTGGTATACCTTATCTAGTCCGGCGTTTGAGTGAAGGTCATATTACAGAAGTTATTCTGGCGACCAACGCTACAGTAGAAGGCCAGGCGACAGCTCATTATTTGGCTGAAGCTACCAAACATTTGCCTTTGCATCTAACTCGAATTGCCCAAGGGGTACCTCAGGGTGGTGAACTCGAATATGTAGATAGCCATACGTTAAGCCAAGCTTTACACAATCGGATGCGAATAAAATAAGCACTTATAAGTGCTTATTTTATTTGTAATGGTAAAAAAACTGCATTTTGTCGTACATTCTGTCACTGGAAAATAGATATAACTATGACAATATAAAAAAACTCACTGCTAAATAAGGCTAATTCCAAAGTAAATATAAAAAATCATCTAAAATATAACCAATCAAATTGATTAGAAAATAGTTAATACGTATTAATTCTATTTAAAAACATTGAATTAATAAAGATTTAGACAAAAGACTAATAATAGAAACCTATATATAAAATAACCCTAACTTGTTAATATGAACAAAAAATTACTGTTGAGCTCCCATGTTTCAGTTTATCGAACAGCAAACTGATTTAGAAAAAGTGCTCTACCTCATGGATCAACATCCGGTTTATGCACTTGATACTGAATTTATTAAAGTCGATACCTTTTGGCCTAAACTCGGTGTTTTCCAGATTAATATTGCAGAGCAGATATTTTTACTGGATGGTACAACTTTAGACCTTACAGCTTTCTGGAAAAAAGTTTATCGGGCCCAGCAAAATATTTTTCATGCCTGTAGTGAAGATATTGATCTGATTTATCATTATGCTGGCCCTTATAGCCTAAGCAATGTATTTGATACTCAAGTTGGCTTGTCTTTTTTAGGCCAAGGTTTACAGGTAAGTTATCAGAATGCTTTAAAACTTGTGCTTGATATTGATATTGAAAAAGATCAAACCCGTTCTGACTGGCTAGCTCGACCACTGACGGATGAACAGCTACATTATGCAGCAAATGATGTGTTGTACTTGGGACAGTTAGCCGAACAGATTAAAACTGAACTTAAGCAGAAAAACCTGTATGAGTGTGTACTTGAAGACTGTAAGCACCTGACCCAAGAAATTGCTGAGGAAACACCCCTACATTTACTGTATCAGGATGTGGGCAATTACCGGCATACACGTCGCCAGCTTATGCAGCTTCAACATTTAAGTGTGTGGCGTGAGCAAATGGTTAAGGCACTTAACCAGCCTCGTAGCTTTATTCTACGCAACTCAACCATGATTGATTTGGTCGAGAAAAATCCACGTAATAATTTCCAGCTGGCAAGTATTAAAGATATTCGTGCCGGTGTGGTACGTGAATATGGAAAAGTTATTCTGGACTTGCTGAAATTTTTGCCTAAAGCAGAAGAGTGGCCATTACGTATGGCTCGTCCCATCAAACAGGCCTCAAAAACTACTGCCGAGCAGGTAGATAACCTGATTCAAACAGTTGTTGAAGAGACTAAAGTACCCAAAGAGGTTCTACTGCGTAAAAAATGGATGAATTCTTTATATCAGCATGTCGTCTTTCATGGAGATGAGCAGAATTTGCCAGACTATCTGCTGGGCTGGCGCTATGAAATATTAACCAAGCCGCTTATCCAGATTTTACAACAGGATGAAAGTTATTTATCGACCCAGATAAAAGTAACAAATTAACTAAATATGAATTGACGAAGAGCGGCATATTTAAGTAAAAACACGACTGATGCGTTAATGATGGCTAATGTAACCGTCGTCTTTTTCATGTATGCTTTGATTTGAGTTTTATGAGTTCTGTTTCAAAAATGCATTGTGATATTTATAGATCTAGTAAGAAAGATGAGATGTACCTCTATATTGCACGTCCTGATTATTCAGCCGAGTCTGACTCTTCGGAACTTGATCCGCTTGAGATAGTGCCTGAAGTATTACGTCATGCTTTTGGGCAGGCTACTTTTGTAATGCATCTTGAACTATCTGAAACGCGCCGTCTGGCTCGGGTAAATGTATTACATGTACTCGATTCCCTACAAACCAAAGGCTTTTTTATTCAAATGCCTCCAGAAGGTTTAATTAACCCTAATGCAGTAGAACCAGAGGGCTTGCGTGGTGCTTGATCAATTTTCAGGAGTTTGGAACAGTTTACTTTCGATGCTCGATTCAATTCCTGAAGATAGCATCGCTGTAACAGTTTATGGTCTTGGTACATTAATTATTTTATGGTGCTGGACTAATATCGCAAGACGTATTCCAGCGCCGGTTGGAGCAATTAGCTGGATTATCATTTTTGCAATTCTGGTCACCCCGACTGTTTCAGAAGGACCAAATGCTTCCATTGCGCCAGCAACCTTTGGGCTGATCTTTGGTGTACTCACTAAAGAGTACCCGCTTGTCTGGTCCAATCTGGCGGCTATTTTGTTTGTAATTGCGCTTGGCCTGCTAATCGGGTATCTGTGGACACGTTATACGGCACCCAAAAAGACTTCACCACTTTAAGTAATAAAAATAAGGTTTAATTATGTCTTTGGATTCTCAAAAATTTTCTGGTACAGAGCAATATATTGCCACTGAAAGCCTTAAACTTGCAGTAAATGCGGCCCGTATTCTGCAAAAGCCGTTACTGGTTAAAGGAGAGCCAGGAACAGGCAAAACCTTGCTTGCAGAGCAGGTAGCAGCGAGTCTGGGTTTAAAGTTGATCACCTGGCACATCAAGTCGACCACTAAAGCGCAGCAGGGATTATATGAATATGATGCGGTATCGCGTCTGCGTGACAGTCAGCTTGGTGATGACCGGGTATACGATATTGCAAATTATATTAAGCCTGGGAAACTGTGGGAAGCATTTACCAGTGAAGAACGCTGTGTACTGCTGATTGATGAGATTGATAAAGCAGATATCGAATTTCCAAATGACCTGTTGCATGAAATTGATAAAATGTCATTTTTCGTATATGAAACGGGTGAGACAGTCACAGCAATTCAGCGTCCGATTGTGATTATTACTTCAAATAACGAAAAAGAATTACCAGATGCATTTTTGCGTCGATGCTTTTTTCACTATATTGAGTTCCCGGATGAAGCTACCATGCGGGCTATTATCAATGTCCATTTTCCAAATATTTCGGCCACTCTGGTCAGTGAAGCCTTGCAGATATTCTTCAAGCTACGCCAGATACCAAGCTTGAAAAAACCACCTTCAACTTCTGAACTGATTGACTGGTTGAGCCTGCTGATGGCTGATGAAATGCCAGAAGATATTTTGCGACATCATGATAAGTCTAAGGCAATTCCGCCTCTATACGGCGCCCTGATCAAAAATGAACAGGATGTGCAGCTTCTTGAGCGTCTTGCTTTTATGTCACGACGTTAAGAGGCTCCTGCTATGTTCGTGCGGCTGTTTTATACATTACGAAAATATGGAATACCGGTGACTACCCGGGAGCTGATCGATTTAAATCAGGCAGTTGCTCAAGGGTTAGTCTTTGCTGATGAAGAAGGTTTCTATCAGCTGGCACGAATGATCTTGGTCAAGGATGAACGATTCTTTGACAAGTTTGACCGTGCAATGAAAGACTATTTTGATGGGATCGAAAGTATTGATCTGGATGAGTTGTTAAAACAGGTTCATAAACTGCCAAAAGACTGGTTCGATCTGGAGCTGCTTGAAAAACATCTTACTCTTGAACAGCGCGAAGAACTCAAGAAAGCAGGCTCACTTGAGGAGCTGATGAAAATGCTTGAAGAGCGCTTGCGTGAACAGCATAAAAAACATCAGGGTGGCAACCGGATGATTGGTACAGGGGGTACTTCTCCGTTTGGTGCTTACGGTGATCATCCTGAGGGAGTCCGTATCGGAGGGCCGGGGCGAAAGCGTTCAGCAGTTAAGGTATGGGAACAGCGCAAATACAAGAACCTTGATGATGAGCAGATCCTTGGTTCGCGGCAGATGCAGCTGGCATTACGTCGTTTACGTAAGTTCGCCCGTACCGGTGCTGCCGAAGAGTTAGATATTGACGGTACTATTCGTGAGACAGCCAAGCAGGGGATTCTGGATGTACAGATGGTGCCAGAGCGTCGTAACCGGGTTAAAGTATTGATGCTGTTCGACGTGGGTGGTTCTATGGATGCCCATATCAGTGAATGTGAAAAACTGTTCAGTGCTGCACGTACCGAATTTAAAACATTGGAATATTTTTATTTCCATAACTGCCTGTATGACTATGTCTGGAAAGATAACTATCGGCGTTCCTCAACCCGTATGGAAACGCAAGAGCTGTTTAATACTTATGCCAGAGATTATCGTGTAATTGTAGTTGGCGATGCCAGCATGGCACCTTACGAACTTAGATCGGTTGGCGGATCAGTTGAATACATGAATGATGAAGCGGGAGAAGTGTGGCTAAGACGTCTGCGTCAGCACTTCGATAAAACAGCTTGGCTGAACCCGGAGCAGGAAAGTTATTGGCATTATACTCAGACTATAGCCATGATTAAGGAAATTTTTGAAGATCACATGTATCCAATGACGCTTAAAGGAATTGAAGAGATGACCCGCTATCTGGCACGTTAATCTCCCTGTTTAAAAATGTATACAAGCTGGAACTTATTATGAATCATCAAATCAATGGCGTAGCTTTACCGGATGAACAGGGGTTCTTTGGTGAATATGGGGGCCAGTTTATTCCACTACATTTAAAACAGGCTATGGATCAGATTAATCTGGCTTATGAAGAAATACGCCATACTCCAGAGTTTCAGCAAGAGCTGGCTGATCTTTTTGCACATTATGTTGGCCGTCCAAGTCCATTATTTCATGCGAAGCGACTGTCTGATCAATTAGGCGGGGCACAAATCTATCTGAAACGTGAAGATCTGAACCATACTGGTGCCCATAAAATTAATCATTGTCTGGGTGAGGCATTACTGGCCAAATATATGGGTAAGACCAAAGTTATTGCCGAGACTGGAGCCGGGCAACATGGCGTGGCCTTGGCAACTGCCTGTGCATTGGTGGGTATTCCTTGTGAGATTCACATGGGGCAGGTGGATATTGAAAAAGAACATCCAAATGTTGTAAAAATGAAAATTCTGGGAGCAAAACTGGTCTCGGTAACGCGTGGTACTGCTACTCTTAAAGATGCAGTGGATAGTGCTTTTGAAGAATATTTAAAAGACCCTGATCACTTTATTTATGCGATTGGTTCTGTTGTCGGTCCTCATCCATTTCCTAAAATGGTCCGTGATTTTCAGTCTGTTATTGGAAAGGAAATTAAAGAGCAAACCCATGAGCGTTTTGGAAGTAATCCGGATTATATTGTTGCCTGTGTAGGCGGCGGCTCTAATGCAATTGGTGCATTTAGTGCATTTTTAAATGACCGGGATGTTAAATTAGTCGGAGTTGAGCCGGCTGGTCATGGTTTAGATACTCCTATGCATTCAGCATCTCTAACACTTGGTAAACCTAGCAAGTTACATGGTATGGCCTGTTATGTGCTGGAAGATGAGCATGGTGAGCCACTACCTGTTCACTCTATAGCCTCAGGGCTGGATTATCCTGGAGTAGGGCCACAGCATAGTTACCTCAAGGATATTGGTCGAGTAGAGTACGCTACTGCCAGTGATGAGGAGTGCCTTACTGCCTTTATGAAATTATCGCGCGTAGAAGGAATTGTACCTGCACTTGAAAGCTCTCATGCAGTTGCATGGGCAATTCGTGAGGCACCTAAAATGCCTAAAGAGATTCGGATTATTGTAAACCTTTCTGGCCGGGGTGATAAAGATTCAGATTATGTGGCAGCAAAACTGGGTCTCTAATCTTTACATTTTAAGATAATTAAACAGGTATATTCATGGATACCTGTTTAATTAAGGGTTGTTAAAAGTTCTGAATTTAACCTGAAATGTATTGCTGTAACTGATCAATCATCAGGCGCTGGTCTTCCATTGCAGCTTTAACCAGATCACCGATTGAAATCAGACCTACCAGCCGCTCGTCTTCAAGCACGGGTAAATGTCGCAAATGGCGGTCAGTCATCAGTTGAAGACAATCTTCTACAGTATTATTAAGACCCACGGTTAAAACCTTATTGGTCATAATTTCACTCACTGTGGTGTTATAGGAAGAGCGTTCCATTAATGCAACTTTACGGGTGTAATCGCGCTCAGACAAAATTCCAACGACACGCTGTTCATCAGTTACGATTAATGCACCGATTCCCTTGTTGGCCATAAGTGAAATCGCTTCAAGTACAGTAGCTTCTGGTGAAATAGTAAAAATGGCTTTTTCTGTTTTATTGTGAAGAACCTGAGAGACAGTAGTCATATAATGATTCCTTGGTATTACTTATCGTTTTAATTTAACTTAGCCTGATTTTTAGAAAATGCAAAGAGTTTAAAATAATCTCGTTAAAAAATGCTGAAATGTATATCGAGATATACAGGTTTCAGCAAACTTATCTTATGAATTTACCTTTTTAAAGTGCATCACAGTTTAATTCACTAAAGAAAAAATGACACATCTGATTGGCAGAAAGTTTAAACTTATGGTTAGATGAGTTAAATAGTGCTGGCGTAACATTCAGACGAGTTAATGTCGGTAATAGTGATTTCTGAAAGTCTTTCGGAGTAATACGGCGTGGCGTATAGTTTGGCCAATGTACCTGAGCATAGCGGTGTGCCTGCACACCATTAAGCCAGAAAGGAAAGACATAGTCTTCCTGGTCTGATTTGATTGCCCAGCCATCATTATAAAGGCCCCAGACCACACCACAATACATCATTGTTTTTAAAATAGAGAGTTTAATTATAAGTTCTTTAGAAGCAGGTCGAAGTTGGCTATAAGTATTCATGATCATTCGTGGCTATAAGTATTTCGAAGTCAGGCCTATTGTAGAGTTTAATTATGAAAGTACAGTTTAAGCTTTAGGTATATTCGGTAAGAAATTATTATTTTAAGGTATTAAAAAACGCCACCTAGGTGACGTTTTGTTAAGCCTGCATCGTGGCCATCTTTTGCCAGTATTGAGCTTTTAAGGAATCCCGTTCTACACGAAAACCTTGGTAATAAAGCTCGGCAAGGAAAAGGGCCGCTTTACCATGACCTGCACGGGCAACTTCTTCTAGCTGCTGTACAGCCTCGCTAAAATTCATTTGAGACTGTATTGTATTTACAGCATTAGCGTACACATGTTCTAAGTCATGATGAGAGATATTTTGAATCATAGTAAACTCCTTATTGTAATTATGATTGCGAATATAAAAGACAAATTGTCTTAATATTAAAATAACAAATCTATGTGAAACTAATATTACATTAGTCTTAACTTGTCAATGTACATATTGGGTAAAGATTCTGTTTTTCAAGCTTACATGTTTAAACATTAAACAAAAAATGTTTTTATTAGAATGAAAACGAAAATTAGATAAATAAGAGGACAATAATTATGGCTTCCACAATAATAGCGGATACTTCAACTGTCAGTAATGAAAGATATAATACCCTTGATGGTTTGCATTTTGACTATCCTCCAACTGAGCAGCAAATTGTCACACTGGCACATGCTCATCGGCGTAATCTGGATGCGGCATCATTAGATCAGAACGTGCATTTGGGAAATTTTTGTTTGAAACAGCGCAAGCATGTTTATGATTTTACTCGGCAGTATGAATATGATGACCGTGTACGCTTTTACTCAATTTATAATGAAGAACTTTTACGTATTGCAGATGAAGACGACCTGCATCCGGCAGATTCAGAACGTGGAGTCGGTATTTTTGCAATATTTGTAGTAATGGCGATTGTTGCTGCTGTGCTCTACTACACTGTAATCCGGGTAGTCTTTTACTGAGCATTGATATGCAAATGGTGAACCGGTCTAATAATATACAGCTTGCGCTATTATTAGACTGCTTTACTTGTACTTTTACCTGCGAGCCCTTTAAACTACCTGTTATTCGAGGTAGGTTATGCTCACATCCCCACATAGTTTCCAGAAAATTAAAGCAGTTCTAACACTAGATCGTATCTATGATATTTTTGTACTGCTTGTTATGGGTCTAATTTTTTTAATGGTTTGTATTGGTCTATCTCGACCTGTTGCCACCAACCAATATCAAAATATTTTAATACTTTCAAAACAGGCTGTTCATCCCAAAACTCAGAAAATGGCTCTTGAACTATTACAAACTGAAAAGATTCAGCGCATCTATTATCTTAAATTGATGCGGGCGTATCAGTTTGAACAGGCACAGGTGAAGCATTATCCGGCACAGGCGGCAGAGGATTTACGCTAGGTATAGGTTTAGAAGCCGCAGGCGATGTTATCTGTGAATTCAGGTTTTGCTCTAAAATGCTCTGTATAGCCTGTTTGTCCAAGGTTTCACTCACAATAACTAAAGTCAGATTTTCAGGATTTAAATGTAATTTTACGGCCTTTTCTACATCCTTGGTGGTCAGATTAGCCAGCTGTTTGGAATATTGAGTCAGATAATTGGCAGGTAGACCATAAAACCCGATAGCACCTAACTGTGCATTCATGCTGGCATTACTGCTGAAATTCATTGGAAATGCGCGTAATATGCCTGCTTTAGTTTCTTCTAGCTGTTTCTGGTCAAGTGGCTGTTGAACAAAATCAAGCAGCGTTTTGTGCGCAACCCGGATACTGTCTAGCAGCTGGTCTTGACGGGTGGAGTAGCTAATATTAAAGACACCACGGGCTTGAGTTGAGTTTATTGTGCTATAAGCGCCATAGGTATAACCACGTTTTACCCTTAACTCACGCATCAGTAGCGAGTTAAAGCCGCTTCCTCCCAGCATCTGGTTAGCAACTTCTAGGGCGAGTCTGTCTGGATCAAAACGGGTAATGCCCAGTTGGCCCATGCTGACATGAGCCTGTGATGAATTAAATGGAATATGTTGAATATTAAAACCGTTGTGCTCTTCCGGAACAGGAAGTGTTGGAGCTCTTTGACCTTGTGGTAAATTTCCTGCAATACGTTCAGAAAGTTTAAGCGCTTCCCGCTGATTGAGTTTACCCGTAATAGCAATATTCATATTCTGTGCTACTAAAAAAGTGTCTCTAAAAGCTCTCAGGTGTTTAGTGGTGATTTTACTAATACTACGCTGGGTACCTGGAGTGGGTTCTGCATAAGGATGAGTCCCATACAAACTCCGATAGAAACGTACATCCCGCATTCTGCCTGGATTCTCTTGAACCTGTTTCTGACCTGCCTGGGTATTGTTTAAAATCAGCTTAATGCCTGAATTATTAAAACTGGAGTGATTCAATAGATGAATCATCATTGCTAAAGCTGGTTCAAGCTTTTTTGGATCTGATAAAACCCGCAAGCGTACAATAAACATATCGCGATAGGCATTTATACTGAACTGCGCACCAAGACGCTCAAAAGTATTTGCAACCTCTTGCGCAGTATAAAACTCTGTGCCTTCATCTAGCAGATTAGCTGTCATATTTGCTAATCCGTATAATCCTTTTTCTATACTTTCATCTCTTGCCGAACCTGCATTAAAGGTGAGTTGTATATCTATGATAGGTAAATCTTGTGATTCGACGAACAGACTACGGACCTTATAGCGATTTGTCAGATCATGTACATAAGGTGCCTGATATTCCTGCTTCTTAGAAATGCTGCGTAAGCTTTGTAAGGTAGAAAGAGAATATAGTTTACTATTATCCTGCTCAAAGTCAGCTTCCTGTAAATTGACTTCAGCAATTGCCGACAAACTTAGAGAAAGGCTGGCCATTAATAAAGGCATACGTAGATGAATCATAGCAATCCTTTCTTTATTTTGAATCTTGAGGAAGCGGAGATAAATAAAGCGTACTCAGATTTTCACGGACAAAATAGGCATTTGCAACTCGCTGTATATCTTGTGGCGTCACTGTTTCATAGTGCTGTGGCAGTTTATCCAGTAAGCGATAACTTAAGCTATTAATCTCCAGATTCCCGATCATTTTAGCTTGCCCAGCGATATCATCTTGACTGTAAATTAAACTAGATACGAATTGTGTAATTACACGTTCCAGTTCATTGGAATTCACCGCCTCAGTTTTGAGCTGATCCAGTTCTTTCTGTATGGCTTCTTGTGCCTCTTGGAAACTGACTCCATCTGCAGGTAAGGCTGTAATATTAAAAAGAGTATCTCCGCGGTTATAAGGATCATAACTTGCACTGACAGCAGTCAGTATTTTTTTATCCCTTACCAGCCGGTTCTGTAAACGTGAAGAAATACTGCCATCAAGTAGGGACTGAATAATGGTAAGGGCATAGGCATCCTGAGGATTTTTGGCAGTTTTTAATGAACGGACATTCCAAGCCATATACAGGTTATTAATTTGGACCGGAAGAGAAAGCTCCATATGTCGATAACCTGGGCGGTCAAATTCGATGACATCATTACGTTCTGGTGTTTTACGTGCAGGAATTGACCCAAAATATTTTTCTACCTGCTTTAAAGTTGCTTCCACATTTACATCGCCCACTATAATTAAAATAGCATTGTTAGGGGTATACCAGCTGTGATACCAGTTCTTCAGGTCATTTAACTGAATATTCTGCAGATTTTTCATATAGCCAATTACGGGCTGGCGATAATGACTTGTAGGATAGGTAATCCATTTAAATCGTTCAAAAGCCAAAGTTCGTGGATTATCATCAGTACGTAACCGGCGCTCTTCCATGATGACTTTAATTTCTGGCTCAAAGTCTTCCTGTTTAAGCACCAGGTTAGTCATACGGTCAGCTTCAAGTTCCAGTGCGAGTGGTAAATAGCTTTTCGGATAAAGCTGATAATAGTTGGTATAATTGGTAAAGGTTGAGGCATTAACACTACCGCCATAAATGCGGCTTAAACGGGTAAACTCATTATGAGGTACTTTGGTTGTTCCCTTAAACATCATATGTTCTAAAGCATGTGATATACCTAGCAGATTACCAGACTCATCACTACTGCCGACCCCATACCAGATTTGGGTCATTACTACAGGTGAACGATGGTCCTCTCGAATAATAACTTTTAAACCGTTGCTTAATGAGGTTTCTACAGTTGTTCTGGAAAGTTCAGTCGTGGTTTGAGCCTGTAGGGCTGTAGAGATCACCACTGTACCAGCCATAATGCTTAAAGATATAAAAAGAAAAGGAGAGATAGATTTAAGATGTTTTTTGAACTGTCGTGTAACTTGAGACACTATTATTTCCGGTCAAGTATGTATAATTTTGTTCTATTGTTCAAAAAACAGGGCTTTAACGCAAGCCATAGTTGTTGAGTTTTGGTTGAGACTTAGCCTAAGCATCATGCGCGGTCAGGAATCTATGCTAAACTCTTTCTTTTTTAACGCGATGCTTTTCAAGGAATCGGCATGCAACAGCAATCTAATGTGCAAAATAAATTCTTGATTGATTCTGATATCGGGGATGACGATGTCACTTTACCTAGCTTACCTGCTGTTGACGTTCCCATTATTGATACTCCAAAACAAGAACAATCTGTCACTGCCAGTATTCAGAGTGTAGAGGCAGATGAAGAGAAATCTAAAGGCGGTTTTTTTAGCCGGATGAAACAGGGGCTGACTAAAACCCGTAAGAACTTGGCAGATGGAATGGTCAATATCCTGATCGGGGGTAAGGAAATTGATGATGAGTTGCTTGAAGAGGTTGAAGAGCAATTACTGGTTGCCGATATTGGTGTAGAAGCAACCAAGACAATTATTAATAATTTGACTGAGCGGACTGCTCGGGGTGATTTGATTTACTCACATTCACTTTATAAAGCTTTACAAGAAGAACTGGTTGCCTTGCTTGCGCCGCGTGTTAAACCCTTACATATTGACCCGAATAAAAATCCTTATGTGATTTTAGTGGTAGGTGTAAATGGTGTAGGTAAAACCACCACGATTGGTAAGCTGGCTAAGCGCTTACAGGGAGAAGGCAAGAAAGTTATGCTGGCTGCGGGCGATACTTTCCGTGCGGCTGCAACTGAACAGTTGCAAATCTGGGGGGAGCGTAATGATGTTCAGGTGGTTGCGCAGGGACACGGTGCCGATAGTGCATCAGTTATTTTTGATGCTTTCGAAAGTGCTCGTGCTAAAGGAATTGATGTGCTAATCGCCGATACTGCAGGACGTTTGCACAATAAAAGTAATTTGATGGAAGAGCTTAAAAAAGTTAAGCGTGTTATGCAGAAAATTGATGCGACAGCTCCACATGAAATTATGCTGGTTGTTGATGCTGGTACAGGCCAGAATGCTATTAATCAGGTGCAAATGTTTGATGAAGCTGTTGGTTTAACCGGTTTAACCATTACCAAACTTGATGGTACTGCTAAAGGTGGTGTGCTGTTTAATATTGCAAGTCGTACTCATGTACCAATCCGATTTATCGGGGTAGGCGAAAAAATTGATGACTTGCGTCCATTCTCTGCCAAAGCTTTTGTTGCTGCTTTATTTGAAACTGATAAGTGATCTGGCTTATATCTTAAAGAACTCCGCTAAATGCGGAGTTCTTCATTTTTTAAATTATAAAATAATAAATCTGCTTTATATTAGAGTCAGAAATAAAGAAATTTAAGAAAATTTTAAAGTATTGTTCCAAAAATAAAACACTATGTTATTGATTTAAGGCTGACGTTATTCCTAGATTCTTATAAACTGATTTTAACAAACAACAGATTATCTATCTTTAAAGTACAGAAAGGACTAAAATTATGTCATTTATGAATCACGTTAAAAACCGCCGTACAATTTATGCAATTGGTAATAATGTCAACGTAGACCAGGCAAAAATCGAAGAAACAATTCGTGAGGCAATCAAGCACAGTCCATCTTCATTCAACTCACAGTCTTCCCGTGCTGCGATTCTGTTTGGCGAATCTCATACCAAATTCTGGGAAATTGTACGCGAGACTTTACGTAAAATCGTACCGGCTGAAGCATTTGCAGCAACTGATGGGAAAATCAGCAGTTTTGCAGCTGGTTATGGCACAGTTTTATTTTATGAAGATCAGGATATAGTTAAAGGCTTACAGGAACAATTTGCCGCCTATGCGGATAATTTTCCAGTGTGGTCAGAACATTCTACTGCAATTGCGCAGTTTGCTGTCTGGACGGCTTTATCTGAACAGGGTATTGGAGCTTCACTACAGCATTATAATCCGATTGTAGATGAAGAAGTCGCTCAGGCTTTTGATATTCCGGCAAGCTGGAAATTACGCGCTCAACTGGTATTTGGTTCAATTGAGGCTCCGGCAGGTGAAAAAACTTTTATGGATGACACAGCACGCTTTAAGACATTTAACTAAACTTTCTAAAATTGAAAAAGAGTACTTGTAGGTACTCTTTTTTTATTTTAAACATATAGATCATTCTTAATAAATTAAAAGAAAAACTTAGCATTTAATAATTTAATCAAAATTAAAATCTAAGGTTCAAGATGTCATAAAATAGTCATAAATGCATAGCATAGTGCAGCTAGAATTTAGATATAACATGTAGAGTACCTATTATGCTTTCAAGGTTGTCCATTGCAGCTTTAATATTTTCACTAGGAAATGTCGCATATGCTGCAGTAACTATTGCAGCGCCAGAAGTTATTGATGTATTGGCAGTAAATGATCAGGAAGTAAAAAATAACTTTCTACGTTCACAAGAAAGTACGTATAAAATTGATGCAGGCAAGGCAAGTTTAAGTATACGCTATAGGCAGTTCTTTCAACATTTAAATGGCGAACATGACATACTGAAATCAGGTGTGGTAACCGTTCAGACACCAGATCTAAAAGATAGTGAAACTTATACTTTGGCACTGGTAAATCCACCTCAGTCTTTTGAAGCAGCAAAAATATATGCAGCTCAGCCAACAGTGGCTTTATATAACAGCAAAAATGAACTGGTTGTGCAACAGACCGGTGCAAATACTGAAGCTAAACCTTGGTTAGGTAGCGGTTTGCTAGGGCGCAGTTTTGATTTGACCCAAAAGCAGATAAAGCCATCAGTTCATCAGCCTGAGCCTACTTATACTGCTTCAAGTTCAACAGCAAGTACAGCAAAAACTGCTATGACCAGTAGAAACATTCAAACAGATCAGCAGTTAATTGAACTCTGGAAAAAAGCTTCTAAAGCAGAGCGGCAAAGTTTTATGAATTGGATAGCCGAACAGGCGCAATAAAAAAGACCTCAAGATGAGGCCTTTTTAAAATAAGAATTTACTACTGAAGCAGCCATATATAATAGCCTAGTAGCATAAGGGGCCAAGCGATAACTGGGCTAAATAACCATTTCCATAACCAGAAACGGGGCACAAACCCTACGCCATAAATAAACCCCCCTGAAATTCCTAGCATAATCAGCATGATCATACGATGGTTATACTGACCATGCTGATCCAGCATAAGTGCAGGATGGATCAGCATAATGGCTGCAAGTGGCAATGCCAACAGGAAAGAAACAGCCATAATCAAACGATGAACGGTAAGCCTCATTGATGTTGTCATTACTACAGCCATGCTATTACTCCTCATCCAGATTTTGATGATGTTCGATATAGAGCGCGCTGAGCACACCTGCAAAACAGGCCATCAAGATTCCTAAAATCCACGCGAAATACCACATAAGCATTCTCCTGATAAAACTTAGTACAAGCTGTGTGAATTGGCTTTGATGTGTTTGTTGGTAATCACGCCCCACATTTTGTAATAACACCAGGTGGTGTAACACAAAATAATTGGAACAAAAATACAGGCTGCAACAGTCATTACAGTGAGTGTATTTTTACTTGATACTGCATCCCACATGGTCAAGCTAGCGACAGGGTTGATGCTTGAAGGCATAAGGAATGGGAACAACGCAAAACCAGCTGTTAAAATTGCACCAATCACCATCAAAGATGTGCCCAGGAAGCTTAAACCGGCTTTGGCTTTCGCAGCAGCTGCAATCACAATTAGGCTTCCCAGAATTGCCATGATCGGTGCCATCATGGTGATTGGATAAGTTGAGTAGTTATTCATCCAGCCATGGTTGCTATTGGTAATTACTTCTTTGGCAAGAGGATTTGCTACAGCGTTAGTGTTAAATGGTTGAGCTAAAGTATAGCCTTCAATATTACCGAAATATAACCATGCTCCAGCGCCCAAGAAGCAGACTAAGAATACCACGCCCATCAATTGAGTTGCTTTAGCAGAGCGTGCATGCAAGTCGCCATCGGTACGAAGCATTAACCAGGCACCGCCATGCGCACTTAGCATAGATAAGCTGACGATACCGCAAACCAGTGCAAATGGGTTAAGTAGTGCAAAGAAGCTACCAGTATAAGTTGAACGTACGGTTTCATCTAAAGTAAATGGTACGCCCAGAAACATATTACCGAAGGCAACACCGAAAACTAAAGCAGGAACTGCACCACCAACAGCCAAACCCCAGTCCCAAGAGTTACGCCATTTTTTATTCTCAAGTTTAGAGCGATAGTCAAAACCAACAGGTCTTAAGAAAAGAGCGAACAGTACGAGTAATAATGCCCAGTACATGCCGGAGAAGGCTGTTGCATATACCATTGGCCATGCAGCAAAGAGTGCACCGCCAGCTGTAATGAACCAGACCTGATTGCCGTCCCAGTGAGGAGCAATGGTATTGATTGCTGCACGACGTTCTTCATCATTTTTGCCTACAAATGGCATAATTGCCATGGAGCCCATATCAAAGCCATCGGTGAGGGCAAAGCCAATCAGCAGCACACCAACCAAAACCCACCAGATTATTTTGAGGAGTTCGTATTCAATCATGATTGGACCTCTCCAGATGCGTGTTGTGGAAGAACAATATCATCTTGCTCGGCATTTGATTTTTCAAAATAGTATTTGCCAGTATGTAAAGAACTTGGGCCTAAGCGAGCAAATTTAATCATCAAGTACATTTCGATAATTAAAAGTACGGTATAGAATGCTGCAAGTGCCAGGATTGAACCCCATATGTCTCCAGTGCTTAAGCTTGAAGCAGAGAGGTGTGTAGGTAGAACTTCACCAATTGTCCATGGTTGACGGCCACCTTCAGCCACATACCAGCCAGTTTGTGTAGCAATCCAAGGCAATGGCAGGCCGTAAAGAGCAAATTTAAGCAACCAAGGTTTGTTTTCTGCATTGCGTTTAGCCACTGCATAAGTTGCAAGAATAAATAGAAGTAGCATGAGGAAACCTGATGCAACCATGGCACGGAACGAGAAGAACAGGGCAGTAACGTTGGGAATGGTATCCTTGGTTGCTGCTTTGATGTGCTCTTCAGAAGCATCTACAATATTGGGTGAATATTTTTTCAGAAGCAGTCCATAACCCAAGTCTTTCTGGTTTTCTGTGAATGAAGCCATAAGTTCTGGAGAACGGTCACCTGCACGAAGTTTTTCAAGTTCGGCATATGCAGTCATACCATTACGGATACGAAGCTCATGTTGAACCATAAGATCCTTCAGACCTGTTACTTCTTTATCAAGAGAACGTGTTGCAATAATACCCATCACATATGGAATTTTGATGGCATAGTCAGTACGCTCTTCTTCCTGATTTGGAATACCAAATAGTGTAAATGGAGCAGGTGCCGGATGAGTTTCCCATTCTGCTTCAATTGCAGCTAATTTGGTTTTTTGTACATCGCCAAGTTCATAACCTGACTCATCGCCAAGCAGAATCACTGAAAGTGTTGAGGCAAGACCAAAGATTGCAGCGATGGCGAAAGAGCGCCGTGCAAAAGGCAGATCACGTTTTTTGAGCAAGTAGTAGCTTGAAATGGCTAAAACGAAAACGGCACCAGTCACATAACCTGACGATACGGTATGAACAAACTTAACCTGGGCTACGGGGTTGAAAATTAGTGCGCCGAAATCAACCAGCTCCATACGCATGGTTTCAAAGTTGAACGCTGCGCCTACCGGGTTCTGCATCCAGCCATTGGCGACTAAAATCCAAAGTGCCGACATGTTGGAACCGAGCGCCACCAGCCAGGTCACGCTCAAATGCTGAACTTTGGAAAGTCGGTCCCAGCCGAAGAAAAACAGACCGATAAACGTCGATTCAAGAAAAAACGCCATCAGACCTTCAATAGCAAGTGGCGCACCAAAAATATCACCGACATAATGTGAATAGTACGCCCAGTTTGTACCAAACTGGAACTCCATGGTTAAGCCTGTCGTTACACCTAAAGCAAAGTTAATACCAAAAAGTTTTCCCCAGAATTTGGTCATATCCTTATAAATTTCTTTGCCAGAAATCACATAGGTGGTTTCCATAATGGCAAGAATAAAAGCTAAACCAAGAGTAAGAGGTACAAATATAAAGTGATACAACGCGGTCATGGCAAACTGAAACCGCGAGAGATCGACCACGCTTTCTGAAATCATCAACGTGTCTCCTTAAATTGAGAGGGAGTACCGGCAATATGCTCGGCAACTTGAGTGTCAAAGTTCTTGGGAATTGTTGGAGAATCGAACCAGATATTCTTAATAGTAATTAAAATTACAACCTTGATTATTAAAATGAGTGTAATTTCTCTAACTATACGCTGGTTAAAATTTTTGGGAGTTAAGCTCATAGAAATAAGCCTATTTAAATACCTGTTTATATTATTAACCAAATAAAAACAAAAAATAAATACTTAAAACAATTAAAATAAAAATATATTATTAAATGATTATAAATCAATAACTTGAAAATAAAAAATAATTTTTTTTTAATAGAAATAAAGTTTACTAAAATGGTTAGATTAAGAATTTTATAATTCCGACTAATTTGGTTTAATCAATAATTAAATCAGATTAAAACAGTTGTATTTATAAATTAAAGTAGATTAAAAAACTTGGGATTAAAAATAAAATTTATTAATTATTTAGTTTGGATTAACAGTATCCTGTAAGTCAGGAAGTCAAAACTAACAAATAACCAATATACTAGATATGTGTAAGTGAACACTTATACAAAAGCTACTGGTATATCCATAGAATAAAACTCAGGCGATAAAGGAGATAAAAAATTAAATACTCATAACAATTAAAAGGTCCTATATAAAAGCATAAGGCGGCTACATACTTTCATGTATATTGGCGAGGGAAATGTAAAACTATGGCAAGAATCAGCTGTAAAAAGCTATTTCCTAATGACTATTAGCTATAATTAAGTAAGAAATTAAGAAAACAGTTTTTAATAATAAGGAAATGGTCACTACTCACTAAATTGATTGCTAGTTTATTTTGA
The DNA here is from genome assembly GCF_002307755.1 of Acinetobacter sp. UBA1297. Taxonomy (NCBI): domain Bacteria; kingdom Pseudomonadati; phylum Pseudomonadota; class Gammaproteobacteria; order Moraxellales; family Moraxellaceae; genus Acinetobacter; species Acinetobacter sp. UBA1297. The sequence goes on along the minus strand of NZ_DBUF01000002.1, from coordinate 166 downwards.
GTTGAAAGAAATCTGGTTAAGAGCTATTTAAGGTGAGTTAGATTTAAAAGTTTAAAATTACTTTTTAGTTTAAAAAATAGACACTCGTTAAGAGGGTGATGAAATAGGGGTTGCAAGGTTTTAAAAACTGTATAGAATACGCTGCATCCCGACGCGATTAAGACAA